>JAOUCZ010000270.1 GCA_029859505.1 Lysobacterales bacterium
CTGCTCTCTGCCCTTTCGACCCAAAACGATGACCCGCAAGGTGCGTCCAAGCCATTTTCTAAAACCCGTGATGGGTTTGTGATGGCAGAAGGCTCGGCCACATTGGTGCTTGAATCCTATGAAGGTGCGAAAGCTCGAGGGGCTAAAATTTTGGGTGTTGTACGGGGTGCCGGTGAGCGTGCGGATACATTTCACCGCACCCGTTCCACACCGGACGGCTCTGCCATCATTGATACCATCAACCGTTCCATGGCTGACGCAGGTATGTCACCGGCTGAAATTGATTGTATTAACGCGCACGGTACCAGCACACCGGAAAATGACAAGATGGAATACCTCGCCCTGTCTGCTGCCCTTGGCAGCGAACTGGACAGCACCCCCATCAGCTCCAACAAGTCAATGATCGGGCACACGTTGAGCGCTGCCGGCACAATTGAGGCCGCGATCTCACTGTTAACCATACAGGCCGGTGTAATTCCTCCGACCATCAATTGCAATGAGCAAGACCCCAACATCCTGATGGATGTCGTGCCCAACGAAAAACGGATTCAGACGGTCAACTCCGTCATGTCCAATTCCTTTGGCTTTGGCGGTCAGAATGTCTGCCTGATTTTTTCGGCAGAACCCGCTTAGGAGGCTGGCACATGACAAACCCAGCAAACGGAAAAACAGTATTTGTCGCCGGTGGCGCAAAGGGTATCGGGCTCGGTGTCGTCAAGGCACTGGCGGCGGATGGTTATGACGTATCATTTTCCTACCGCGGTTCGGCCACCGAGGCGGCACAAGTGTGTAAAGATCTCGGTGCCGAGTATCCGGCGCAGTCGATAAAAAGCTACCAGGTTGACCTGTCTGACCGGGATCAGGTGGATGAATTTGCCGGGTTGATGGCCGATACCGATTCGCTTTACGGGTTGGTATATAACGCCGGTGGTTCTTATGACACGTTGGCGGCACTCGCCGATCAGGACAAGGCCGAGGCACTATTTCAACTCAATTTCTGGGCTATGACCCGGTTGGCCGGCACAGCGGCAAGACCACTGATGCGTGCAAAGGCAGGCCGGATCATCGCGATGGGTTCTGTAACCTCACAGCTGGCTGTCTCAGGCAACGCAATCTACGCTGCAAGCAAGGGTGCGATGCTGAGCTATATCAGGACGCTGGCGGTCGAGATGGCACGCAAGGGCGTAACCGCAAACTACATTGCCCCGGGCTATGTCGACACAGATCTGTTGGCACCTTACGCCTCTTATCGTGAGAAACTGGAAAACCAGATTCCACTGCGACGTTTTGCGCAGCCTGAAGAAGTTGGCGCCCTGACAAGCTTTCTGTTTTCACCACTTGCAGGCTATATCACCGGAAGCATTATTCCAATTGATGGCGGACTGACGGCCGGCCTGTTAATTCAACGCTGAAAACCCAACCTTTACTAACCGGTAGACAGACATATGCGAGCATTAAGAAATTTCGGCGAACGCGATCTTAGAATCACCGAGGTCGACGCCCCTCCACCTCCGGGTGACGATGAAATCCAGGTAAAAATTTGCGCTGTCGCACTCAATCATATTGATGTCTGGGGCTGGCGCGGCATGGCATTTGCCAAGCGTAAACTGCCGATTACTGTGGGTGCGGAAGCTTCCGGAGAAATCATCGCCGTTGGGAAAAACGTAAAGGATCTGGAAATCGGTCAAATCGGTGCACTATACGGCGCCAATACCTGTGGCACCTGCAAACCCTGCGTAGAGGGTCGTGATAATTTTTGTGAGAACGTCAACGGTGTATTTGGTTTTCACATTGACGGATTCGCCCAGGAAATGATGAATTTCCCGGCTCGCTTGTTTGTACCTGCCCCCGAGGGTCTCGACCCGGTGGCCGCGGCCTGTACCCCGATTACCTTCGGCACTGTAGAACACATGCTGTTCGATAACGCCAAGCTACAACCGGGTGAAAGCATTCTCGTTCACGCCGGCGGCAGTGGTATAGGCACGGCTGCAATTCAGCTTGCCAAAGCGATCGGATGTACCGTTTACACCACGGTGGGTAACGACTAAAAGGCTCAGCAGGCGCTGGAGCTGGGAGCGGATCACGCTATCAACTACCAGACCGACCGTTTCGAGGGCCGTTTGAGAAAACTGACCAAAAAACAGGGTGTCGATGTGGTGTTTGAACACGTGGGAGTCGATACATGGGAAGGCAGTATGTTTTCCATGAAAATTGGCGGACGCCTGGTAACCTGTGGTTCGACCACAGGAATAAAGGCTGAAATCAACCTGTTCCAGCTTTTTCAGCGGCAGTTGCGTCTGATCGGCAGCTTTGGTTGTAACCTGCGTAACATTAAAACCTCGCTGGAGAAATTGGGCGACGGAATAGTCAAACCCATCGTCGATCTCGAAATTCCGCTGGATCAGATTGGAAAGGGACTGGAGCGACTCGAGAAACGCCAGGTGTTCGGTAAGATAATCGTCACCCTTTAAGGCACGCTGAGGCTCATCAATGCAACTGCCCTTACGTTACCGGTTTTTGCAGTTTCTGATCGGAATCCGTGACTGGACTATCGCACAGCTGATTCGCCTGTCCCTGTGGATCATCCGATTGATTCCACTCAAATATGCAGCCATTATGTTTGAGAGGTTTGCCCGATGGCTCGGACCTAAAATCTGGCGTCACAAGGTGGTCATGGAAAACCTGGCCATCGCATTTCCTGAAAAAAGCATAGAAGAACGTAATAAACTCGCCAGCGATAGCTGGGCACAAATGGCCCGAACTCTGCTCGAATATATTTACCTGGATGAAATATTCAACCTGGAAGTCGAGATGGAGGAGTCAGAGACCATAGAGATTGTCAACGGGGAAGCATTCCAGAAGTTACGTGATGATGGTCTGCCGGCAATCCTGTTCACCGGGCATATTGCCAACTTCGAGCTACTGCCAATGGTATCGGCAAAATTCGGTCTTCAGATCTTATCAATGTATCGTCGGCCAAATAATAAGTACGCTGCCTCACAGGTTGCGGAATCACGCAAGGGCTTTGACAAGAACCTGGTCGCTTCCGGTGCCATGGCCTCTTTTCACCTGATGAGTGCACTTGAGCGCGGTGAACATGTCGGACTGCTGGTGGATCAGAAGTTTCGCCGTGGTATCAACATCCCGTTCTTTGGAAAGGATGCCAAGACCAATCCTTTGTTAGCCAAGCTGGCGAGACGTTATGACTGTCCGGTTCATGGTGCCCGCAGCGTGCGCTTGCCCGATGGTCGCTTCCGGCTGGAAATCACTGACGAACTGGTCCTGCCGCGCGATAAAAACGGGGACGTGGACATCAAGGGTACAACAGAGCTGGTCACCAATGTGGTCGAGGGCTGGGTTCGCGAGTACCCTGAACAATGGCTTTGGATGCACCGGCGCTGGGGTTAGGGTTTCCGCTAACTCCATGCGTAAAGAAACCGTGAATCCTGCCAGACACACAGCTGTCACACAGAAAAAAACTGAGATGGAATTGCCCGGCGAGGAGATTCATCTCTACTTTTCCTTCCCTGAACAAATTTCAGACCCTGCCCTTTTACAACGTTACCAGTCCTTGTTGACTGATGACGAGTTAACTCAAATGTCACGCTTTTACTTTGCACGCCATCGCCACCAGTTTCTCATCACCCGTGCCCTGATACGCAGCTGTCTGTCCTCGTATTTTGAGGTTGAACCTGCAGCCTGGAGATTTGAAAAAAATGGTTATGGGAAACCTGAGATCAGTTTTCCTGAACAAGCCTGGCCTTTGCGTTTTAACCTCTCTCATTGCGAAGGGCTGATCATGTGCGGCATCACACGGGACTACGATATTGGTGTGGATGCGGAAGATTCACACAGAGCCACCCGTGCTGCCTTCGAAAGTCTTACCAGCTATTTCTCGGCAAACGAAATAAAGGCGCTCAACCAGCTGCCGTCGGAACAGCAAAAACAGCGGTTTTTTGACTACTGGACACTCAAGGAATCTTATATCAAGGCACGTGGTATGGGGCTTGCAATTCCGCTGGACAAGTTCAGTTTTCAATTTGAGGCAGACCGTCTCAGTGGTTTCGAGCTTCATCCGGATTTGCAGGACAATGCAAAAGACTGGCAGTTCTGGCGTATGCCCATAGCAGAGCGATACCGGGCTGCGGTGGCAGTTAATTCGTGTAGTGACTTTACCGTCAGCACTTTTAGCTTAGTGCCTTTTCAAGAACGTGAATCTTTGTCCATGACTTTTCTGTGACTTGCGATTAAGACGCAATTGCCCGGCGCTGCTTGCGCTGCTGTCACCTTTATGGACCAAGACCGAGGTCATCACCACCGAGTACCTCACCGGTTGGAGTTGGCGGGTGCGGGCGATCTCATCCACGGTTGGAGGACCCTGGTCCGAAGACAGGAAATTCAATGTGGCGCCGGTTACGTCCTGCAACTAGAAAAACCTGCTTAAATCGCGCCTCTATGATAGGGGCGCGTGATTTAATTTCTAATCAGCACTAAGCCTTTCCGGTGATGTCCGTCCCGCCTCACATAACTCATGACCGGGCGCTGTATTGTTTTTATCCAGATTGGCCATAACGCTACCGGGGGTTATCTTGAACGTGGGTGCGATTTTCCAACCGGTGCTTTTCAAGCCCTTGGCTGTCCAGTTATTGCAGGTGTTCCATAGATAATAAACACCCTCGGCTTTATAAAACCGGCTGTTACCATCGGCGCTTTGTATTGTATTGATTATCCGGCCATCACTATCTCTTGAGAAACTTTGCAAAATAAAGGCGATCAACAGGGAAAATTGGTCTTGATCAAGACACAGTAACTCCATTTCGTTCTCTGGAAAATGGATTTCCGGCCTCGCCCCAATCGCCACTGTTCGAATCACCGAGCGGGT
>JAOUCZ010000059.1 GCA_029859505.1 Lysobacterales bacterium
AATGAGAACAAAGGCCCTATTTAAAGAATGATCCTGGCATCAAGTGCCAGGCAGCCGTTTCCTTCATGAAAAATGCGCAAGGGATTGACATCCAGCTCCCTGATTTGGGGAAAATCTGTCAGCAACTGGCTCAGGTGAACAATGGCATCGGCAATGGCGTCGATATCAAACCGTTTCTGGCCCCTTGCGCCCATCAGGATCTGCGCACCATTGAGTTCTTCGATCATGGCCATCGCATCTTTTCGTGAAACCGGGCCTATACGCATGGAGGCCTGTTCGAATATCTCTACAAAAATGCCTCCCATCCCCACCAGGATGACCGGCCCAAACTGATTGTCCTGACGCCCACCGAGTATCAGTTCACGCCCACCGATAGCCATTGGCTGGACCATAACGCCATCCAGCTTGGCATCAGGGAAGGCCGTCCGAATGCGGGTGTTCATGTCATGGAAAGCTGCGATGACACCATCCCGGTCACGAAGATTCAGCTGAACCCCACCCGCATCTGACTTGTGTGAAATGTGTTCGGAAATAACCTTCATGGCCACCGGGTATCCAAGACTGTCCGCTGCACTCCCCGCTTCTTCCGCCGAACTGGCTGCCAACCCCCTGACGGTTGGAATCCGGTAACACTCCAGCACGTCCATCGCTTCGTTCAGGAGCAGATCCCTGTTTTCAGCTGCCGCATTTTCGATCAGCTGTTGCACGTCAGCTTTGTCCACGATCGGCGCAGGGCTTTCTTCTTCCAATACCACGTCCGCCATTGCCTGAGAATGATCATAATCGAGTTTCAGCGCCCGGAACATTTCGACAATATGGGTGAAAATCGGGAAGTCCAGCTCTTGTCTCAAACCGGAAATCTCAGCTGAGTTTGCCGAGACATAAACTGCAACTGGCTTGTTGAACTTCCTGCTCAAAGCGTCCAGGCGGGCAATGAGATCCCTGGTCGGACCGCGCTCTGTCCTGGCAACCGATGTATGCAGGAAGGCGACACCGTCGACGTTTTCCTGGGCGAGTGTCTGCTCGACAATATTGTAGTAAACATCCAGGTCAAACAGGTCACCCAGGTCCAACGGGTTGGTCAGCTTTATAACAGATGCGCGGAAGTGTTTCTCAATATCCCGAATGAAGGACTCGGGGAACTCCGCCAGTTCAAAACCGACTGTTTCACAAGCGTCTGCTGCAACGATGGCATGTCCACCTGAACGAGAGATAATGGCCAGTCGTTTGTTGTTCAGAGCCGGCAGCAACAGGGTCTTCATGTAGTGCGAAAGTGTCGTCACATCGTGCACACGTGTTATCCCACTCTGTCTAAAAGCGGTGTCTACCACGCGGTCATCACTTGAAAGTGATGCGGTATGGGAGGCTGCCACGCTTTGGCCCAGTTCACCGATATTGGATTTCATTACCAGGATAGGTTTAGGTGAACGCTTTGCCAGGTCCATCAAGCGCCGTCCGTCGCGTATACCCTCGAGGTAGATAAAAATGGTTCTTGTTCCTTCATCCTCAATGTAGTACTCCAGCAGGTCTTCGGCACTAATGTTGAGCATGTTGCCCACGGAAGCGAACTTGTTCAGCCCGATTCCCTCGGCCGCCATGTGGTTCATAATGCTCAGACCAACGCCACCACTTTGAGAAATGATCGAAACCTCACCTTTTCGTATAAAAGGTGTCAAGCGGGGAAAAGGAACGCAGAATCCGTTCTCCATATTGATGACGCCGATACAATTGGGTCCGATAAAACGAATGCCGTATTTTTCGGCAATCGCTACAACTTGATCCTCGATATTTTTGCCTTCGTCGTTGTACTCGCTGAACCCGGCGGTTTCGATGATTGCTCTCTTGATGCCCTTCTGACCGCAATCTTCCATCACCTGCGGTACAAACCTGGCCGGGACGAATATGACGGCCAGGTCTATCGCGTCCGGAATATCGGCAAGGGATTTGTAAATTCGCCGGGTGGTAATGGCTCCCCCATTTGGCCCAACCGGGTAAGCAACGCCATCAAAGCCGAAATCGATCAGATTGAGCATGATGTTGCGTCCAAGGTTTTCCGGCTTTGCTGACACACCGATAACCGCAACACGTCCGGGGGAAAAAATACCTTTCATAAGCGTCTCCTGAGTGCTGGCAATATAGCTTTTAAACCACCCGTACTCAACGGTGAATATCCAGGCTTGAATGGATACGGCCCTTTTTCCAGCGCCCTGCGCCTATTAAACAGGAAGGACAGGGATAAACCGCGATCTCCGGTCTAAATGGCCGCAGTCTTAAGAGCAGCTTTCATATCCGGCGGTGCTGACAGGAATTCCAGGCAGGCCACATTCTCGGTTTCATCTATGAAAGGGTAGCCGGTCTCTTCCAGAAACTGGTGAAATGCGTCTTCGTCCTCGGCGGGTACCAGGAAACCAGCGAGGATCCGGGCATTGGCCGCAGCGTGATTGCGGTAGTGGAACAGGCTGATGGACCAGCGACCAGCCAATACTGCTAAAAACTCAAGCAATGCACCGGGACGCTCCGGAAACTCAAAACGATATAATCTTTCACATTCGCTGGAAGGTAAACGTCCACCGACAAGGTGACGCATATGCAGCTTGGCAACCTCATTGTCGGACAAGTCTTGAACCCCGTAGCCGCCTTTGATCAGCTTTTCCTGCAAATGGCTGGATGACTCCTGTAAACGCACACCAACGAAAATGTGTGCATGCTTTCTTGAGGCAAAACGATAATTGAATTCAGTGACCGAAGATTCACCCAGAGTTCGGCAAAACTCCAAAAAACTGCCCGCGCGTTCCGGAATCGTCACGACCAACAGGGCTTCAGTTCCCTCACCCAGCGCACACCGCTCCACGATGTGACCGAGGCGGTCAAAGTTGACGTTGGCACCACTTAGCAAGGCCACCCAGTCACCTTCCGGCAGACTGTTTTTCGCCTCGCGGGCCGCATACTGTATGGCGCCTGCAACAGCTAGTGCGCCGGCCGGCTCGACCGTGGCACGGACTTCTTCAAAAATTGATTTCACCGCGGCACAGACCGCATCGACACTGACAGTGATAACTTCATCTACAAGTTCACGGCATAGATCAAACGTAAGACTGCCCACTTTACGTACCGCAACACCATCTGAAAAAATACCGGTGGTGCCAATATCCACGGGCTGCCCGGCCGCCAGGGCCGCCTGCATACTGGCAGCGTCTTCGGGCTCAACTCCAATAACACGCACCTGCGGATACACCGCCTTTATCGTTGCTGCTACTCCAGCAGCCAGACCGCCACCGCCAATAGGTATGAATATGACTCCGGGAGGTGCCTCCAACTGCTGGCTTATCTCGATACCGATCGTGCCCTGCCCTGCGATGACTTCAGGGTTGTCAAAGGGATGAATAAAATAGCCGCCGCTTTGTTCACTGAAGGCGATCGCCATTTCACAGGCTGTATCATAATCATCACCGCAGAGTTCGATACGCGCACCCAGTGCTTTCACCGCACGGACCTTGATACCAGGTGTTGTCAACGGCATAAATATCGTCGCTTTCACACCGAGTTCGCGAGCTGACATGGCAACACCCTGTGCATGGTTGCCCGCTGAAGCTGCAACCACGCCCCGGTTGCGTTCTTCCTCAGACAATTGTCGTATGCAGTTGTAGGCGCCACGAAGTTTAAACGAGTACGTGGTCTGCATATCCTCGCGCTTCAGCCACAACCGGTGGCCTATACGATCTGATAGATCAGGCGCCGGGTCCAGTGACGTGCGGCGCACCAGGTCATATAACGGGGCCGTTATAGCGCGACGTAAATAATCCTGTGCAACTTTACTCATCTATGACCCAAGCGTGTTCTCAGCCAGTTTTCTCCTGACCGCAGCACCCGCTTCACTGGTGTTTAGCGTACCGCCAAGATCCGCGGTGCAATGGCCATCGGAAATACAATCCGAGATGGCCTGATCGACCTGGTCTGCGACCTCTTTCAAATCGAGGCTGTATGCAAACATCATGGCAACCGATGCCAGCATACCGAATGGATTGGCGATACCCTTGCCGGCAATATCGGGTGCCGAGCCGTGAATGGGCTCATAAAGACCAAACTTGCCTGCCGCAAGCGATGCCGAAGGCAACATACCCATTGAACCTGCCAGCATGGATGCCTCATCGGTAAGAATGTCGCCGAACATGTTCTCGGTTACGATCACATCAAAACGCGCCGGGTTGGAGATGAGGTACATGGCGGCAGCGTCCACCAGGATGGTTTCGTAAGCCAGGTCCTGATAATCGGCTTGCATGATTTCATCCGTGACCTTGCGCCACAACCGCGATGTGGCCATGACATTGGCCTTGTCTATCATGGTCAGTTTCCCGCTACGTTGCCGGGCAATATCACCAGCCATTCTCACAACACGCTCGATTTCCTCACGCGAATAGGTGCAGGAATCCGAAGCAAAATCATCACTCTCCACTTTTTCACCGAAATAACTGCCACCGGTTAACTCCCGCACCACCATCAGGTCCACACCTTCCAGGTATTCGGGTTTAAGCGGGCTGGCATCAACCAGCTTCGGGTGCAGGCAAACGGGACGCAGGTTGGCAAACAGACCCAGTTCCTTGCGTATTTTCAGCAAACCCTGTTCAGGGCGTACCTTTGCATCAGGATCAGACCACTTGGGGCCACCAACCGCGCCAAGAATAACGGCATCGGCTTCACGGCAAACCGCCAGTGATTCTTGCGGCAGGGGGTCGCCGGTTGCGTCTATTGCAGCACCACCGATCAAGCCACTTTGCATTTCAATATCCATGCCGTGAATTTGCGCCACTGATTCAATTAATAATTCAGCTTCCCGGGTTACCTCAGGACCGATTCCATCACCGGGCAACAGGACGATTTTTGTGTTCATCGGTTTTCCTCAAATGCCACGATGGCGTCTTCCGCCTGGTTAAGAAACTCAAACCTGTCCAATCCGCGCATAAGGCAATGACGCGCGAACGGGTCTATTGAAAATGGCCAGCAGTGCTCAACACCATCTGATGTTTTGACCACGACATTGCATTCTTCAAGGTCAACGGTAATTTCCTCACCATCCATCTGCACCAGGGTGGCATGCTGATCTGCTTCAAGTACCACCGGCAAGAGACCCACATTTTGTGAGTTACTTCTGAAAATATCAGCAATTTGTGAACTGATCACAACCCGGAAACCAAAACCAAGCAAGGCGTGCGGGGCATGTTCGCGGGATGAACCACAACCAAAGTTATGACCACCCACCAGGATGGGGCTTCGTCTTGCACGAGGTTCGTTCAATACGTGCCCGGGTTTCGGCTCACCGTTCGCATCCAGTCTCCAGTCTGCGAAAAGATGTTCCCCGATACCGTCAAAATCAGTTGCCGTCAGGAACCGCGCGGGAATGATCTGGTCGGTATCAATATTTTCCTGTTCCAGCACCAGTATGGGGCCGGTTAATTTTGTGATTGCCTGCATCAGCTGATCTCCACGGAGTCAAGATCCGAAACACTCGCCACGTGACCCAACACCGCTGAAGCCGCAGCAGTTTCAGGGCTGGCCAGCAAGGTACGTGAACCCGAGCCCTGGCGCCCTTCAAAATTACGGTTTGAAGTCGAAACGGCAGTTTCGCCTGCTGCGACGAGGTCACCATTCATGGCAAGACACATGGAGCAGCCAGGCAGACGCCATTCGGCACCGGCGGTGCTGAAAATCTCGTGCAAGCCCTCGCTTTCTGCCTGCCTGAGAACACTTTCCGATCCTGGAACGACTAACATCCTGACATGGGGGGCAACCTTTCTACCGCTTAGTACATTGGCCGCAGCACGCAGGTCACTGATTCTTCCGTTGGTACAGCTTCCGATGAAAACCACGTCTACATTTCGCTCGCTCATCTGCTGACCACCCTCAAACCCCATGTATTCCAGGGCTTTCTCATGGCTTTTGCTGTCTGCCCGTGGAACCGGTTCACCGATATCAAGCGACATACCTGGATCGGTACCATAGGTAATCGACGGACGCATAGACGAGGCATCCAACGTAATTTCACTGTCAAAAACCGCGTCTTCATCAGAGGCCAGTTGAAGCCACACGGTAGCAGCCTCTTCAAAGGCGTCACCTTGCGGCACCCTCGGTCTTCCACGTAAATAATCAATGGTTGTTTTATCGGGGGCAATCATGCCGGCACGTGCACCGGCTTCAATGGTCAGGTTGCAGAGCGTCATGCGGCCTTCCATATCCAGGCTGCGAACTGCCTCACCGGCATACTCAATTACAAAACCCGTACCACCATTCATGCCCAGGTAACGGATGATATTCAGTGCCAGATCCTTGGCGGTGACATTCTCAGGAAGTCTGCCATCGACTTTGATCCGCATGCTTTTCGGTTTGCTTTGTAGCAGGCACTGTTTGGCCAGAACATGGCCAACCTCAGTTGTGCCAATACCAAACGCCAGTGCACCAAAAGCACCGTGTGTACTGGTGTGACTATCACCACAAACGATGGTCATGCCCGGTTGTGTTGCACCCATTTCAGGACCCATAACATGTACGATGCCACGATAAGGACTATCCCAATCGTGTATTTCTATTCCATATTCTTTGCAATTATCACGCAGGGCCTGAACCTGCCTGTGAGCCTGTGCCGTGTAGTACGGACGCTGGCCATTGGCGTCAGGCGGTAGCGTTGGTGTGGAATGATCCAGCGTTGCCAGCGTACGCTCCGGTCTGCGCACACCTATGCCCTTTTCACGCAACAGGTCAAAACCCTGCGGGGATGTCACCTCGTGGACGAGGTGCAGATCGATGTAGATGATTGCAGGTGTGGATTCGCTCTGTGCCTTTACCAGGTGAGAGTTCCACAACTTATCAAACAGGGACTCAGCAGCCGACATTGCCAGCCTCCCCTGCTGCGCTACCATAAGGTTTGCTGTTCATTTGCATTGTCCGCTTCCCTGCTCAGGCCACATTTGTCTGTCTGACCTGATCTGCATTTCGAATTGCGCGGTTGACAATTTCCAGCAGTGCTTCAGCACAGGCTGCGACGATATCGGTCGAAAGACCGTGACCACTGTATTCAATGCCATCGACCTTGGCCCGCATATTGGCTTCACCCTGTGCGTCTTCGCCCAGGGAAATGCTACGCATGGCCAGGCTGAGCACCTCGATCTTTGTTCCGGTCACCAACTCAAGGGCTTCCACAATGGCGTCAACCGGTCCATCACCATCACCGGTGTGTGTGCTGGTTGTGCCGTCTTCATGGGCCAGTGTCAGCGAGGCGGATGGTGTCGATTCACCATTAACGCGACTGACAACACTCAGCCAGTTCAGTGACCACGGGCCCATTGTACTGGTCTCATAGCCGGTAATAATGGCCTCGAGATCCGAATCAAAAACCCGCTTTTTAACATCCGCGAGATCTTTAAAGCGCTTCATGATGAGTTCGACCTCGTCATCTTCCAACTCATAGCCCATTTGTTTCGCACGATCCACCACCGCATGGCGGCCGCTGTGTTTTCCAAGAATCAACTGGGAATCCTTTACACCGACTGTCTCCGGCTCCATGATCTCGTAGGTTTCGCGTGAGGCCAGCATACCGTGCTGGTGTATGCCTGCTTCATGAGCAAAGGCATTTTCACCCACGATCGCCTTGTTACGAGGTACGAAATTACCGGTCACAGCGGCCAACAGATGACTGGCGGATGCCAAACGGGTTGTATCCACTCCAACTTCAACACCGTAGTGATCTGCACGGGTGCGTAATGCCATGACAACTTCTTCAAGAGCGCAGTTGCCGGCGCGTTCACCAATACCGTTGAGCGCGCATTCAATCTGAGTCGCGCCGCCTTCAACCGCCGCAAGGGAATTTGCCACTGCCAGTCCGAGATCATTATGGCAGTGCGTACTCATATGCACATTTTCGATACCGGGAACTGTTTTGCCCAACCAGCTGAACAGGTCATACATTTCCGTGGGGGTTGAATAACCAACGGTATCGGGGATATTCACTGTGGTAGCCCCGGCTTCAATCACAGCCTGCAATACCTCGGCAAGGTATTCCCTTTCAGTTCGTATACCATCTTCAGCTGAAAACTCAACATCATCACAGGCGGACCTGGCCAGTTTTACCGCGTTAACCGCGTGCTGGATTACCTCGTCAGGGCTCATCTTGAGTTTTAAATCCCGGTGAATCGGGCTGGTTGCTATAAATGTATGGATACGTGAGTTCTCGGCTGACTCGACCGCTTCGATCGTGCGTTCGATATCGCGTGGTATGGTGCGGCAAAGGCCTGCAATAATCGGCCCTCGAATCTCCCCTGCAATCGCACGGACTGCCTCGTAATCACCAGGTGATGCTGCCGGAAAGCCAGCTTCAATGATATCCACCTTCATATCAGCGAGCACCCTCGCCACCCGCAGCTTCTGTCCCAGGCTCATACTGAAACCGGGGCTTTGTTCACCGTCTCTCAGCGTGGTATCAAAAATTTGAATTCTGCGGCTCATCTATATTCTCCTGGTAACGGGGCGGATGCCCGATGTGCGCGGTTTAACGGCCGCGACCGGTTTGAGGTCAACGTGAAAAACATCGTGTAGTCGTTCCAGCTGGCGCTTGAGCAACTCACCGGGGCGTGTGGATGATACGCTAACCTCCATCACCCTGCCGCTACTGTCTGCCTCTCCAACGGTACATTTAACAAGGCTGAAACCCCTGCGCTCAATTAATCCCAATGCTCTTATCACCGCTCCCTCGGAGCCGCTGAGCTTAATAGTCAATGTGTTATTCATCTCTGTCATACCTTCCTTATCAAGGGTTCGAGCGCATCATCTTGTGATTGGGCTTGCCTGGTGGAACCAGTGGCCATACGTTTTCCATCGAATCGATGGCGACATGCAGCATCGCAGCGGAGTCGGTATTAAGCAGCCATTCAAGAGCGTCACTGACATCTTCGGGTTCTTTAATACTGCGTGCCTGTATTCCAAATGCCCTTGCGACCGCTGCGAAATCCGGATTATCAGTCAGATGGACTTCACTATAATTTCCTTCGAAGAAAATCTCCTGCCACTGACGCACAAGACCCAGCGCCGAGTTATCCAGTAAAAGTATTTTTACATCGATTCCATAGCGCTTGAGCGTCGCCAGTTCCTGAATATTCATCATGATTGAACCATCACCGGAGACACAGACAACTGTTGCATCGGGTTTGGCAATCTTGGCACCAATGGCAGCAGGTAATCCGTAACCCATCGTACCCAGACCACCCGAGGAAATGTGTTCCAGCGGATTGTTAAATGTACAATGCTGCGCCACCCACATCTGGTGCTGACCTACATCGCAGGTAATCGTCAGTCCTTCAGGTTGTGTCCGTGACAGGTCCCGAAGTAATTTTGGTGCATAGATACCTTTACCTGGCGCGTCGTAACGCCACGCGAATTCTTTTGTCCAGCCAGCACATTGTGCCTGCCAGCCCGGATTGGCTGTATTTTCCGGCCGGATACCGTCCAATGCCGGAGCCAGTTCACTGACGATGGCGACATCCGCTTTACGCAGTTTTGATATTTCAGCCGCATCTATATCAACGTGAATGATTCGTGCCGATTGTGCAAACTGTGCCAGTTGTCCGGTCGCGCGATCATCGAAACGTGCGCCTACCACCATCAGGAGATCACAATTCTGAACCGCATGATTGGCAGCACCATTACCATGCATACCGAGCATGCCAACGTAGCGCGGATCATCTGCCGGCATTACACCCAGCCCTTTGAGTGTCGTGGTCACCGGCAGCCCGGTACGGTCGATAAACTGGCGAAATTCATCTACCGAATCTGAAATGGCAATCCCGCCTCCTGCAATAACCAGCGGACGCCTCGCACGTGACAACATCTCAGCCGCCGCCTGCATCGCATCCTCATCCGGCAGGTCGGTTGCGGGCCATGCTTGTGGCGGAGTGTAAACGACATCACCCATACCAGCAGAAATATCTTTAGGTAAATCGATGAGCACGGGACCCGGACGACCGTTTTGAGCAAGCTGAAAGGCCTCGTTCACGATATGCGGAATTTCAGTCACGCTCCGGACGATATAGCTGTGTTTTACGATCGGCAACGTAATACCAAAAATATCCACTTCCTGGAAAGCGTCGGTTCCCTGCAATGCGGATGGAACCTGACCGGTGATAACCACCATGGGTACTGAGTCCATAAACGCGTTTGCGATACCGGTAACCAGGTTGGTAGCTCCCGGACCGGACGTTGCCATACAAACACCCGCCTTTCGCGTTACCCGGCCATAGGCATCTGCTGCGAGGGCGGCACCCTGCTCATGACGGCATAAATAGTGCTTCAGGCTGCTACCGACCAGGGCATCATAGACAGGCATGATGGTGCCACCAGGATACCCAAAAATCTGCTTTACACCGTTACGCTCGAGCGCCTCGATGAGTACCTGTGATCCGCTACGCAGTTTGGGTGCAATTTGCGTGGATTGTTTCATGCTTGTTCCTGTCATTTATCTGAATCGTTGTGTACGTTTAAAGTTTCACCGCTAAAAAAAACCCCGCTTCCTCTCAGTTGCGGGGTTTTGCTGATCTGGTTCCTGCTTTTCTAGGCGATCAATGCTACCCCGCTGAGTGTCGGAATAATTGACAAACCTAGTAGTAGTGCAGAATTTGCTTTCAACGAAACAACACGAATCTCCAAATTAGTCTTGAAGTTTGCTGATTTTGTTCGTGATGCAGCTTGTTGCAAATGTGTAAACATGCATGCTTTATCCCATTCTCAAAAAGCGCTGTCAACCTCTTTCTCGGTTTTTAAATAAAAATTACTTTTGCTTGTCCTTGATATGGCGTCTGTGACGATTGCATCACAACCTGCGACCGGATGCCTGCAAAACCGCAATAAGGTACAATTAGTCACTGACTCCCGCTGGTTGCAGGACAGCTTGACAGGTCGGCTAGTACCTCGTGCACACACCAGGATTTCATTGCTGAGTCACATGTCTGACCACCAGTCAACGGACAAGCCAAAACGTATTCCCGGGAGGTTGGTGATACAACGGTTATAAACCACTACACGAGAGTGACTATATGCACGTACAAATGCCATTGAGTGAAGAAATTGAAATGCTGCGAGACACGGTACGGCGGTTCGCCGAGCAGGAAATTGCACCCCGTGCAGAATCAATCGACAGAGACAATACTTTTCCACAGGATATTTGGGTAAAACTGGGTGAGCTGGGCTTACTCGGTATGACGATACCAGAAGCGCTGGGAGGCTCTGAACTGGGTTATCTTGCCCACATGGTTGCGATGGAGGAAATATCGAGGGCATCAGGGTCTGTTGGATTGTCCTATGGTGCAAACAGCAATCTGTGCATGGATAACCTGAACAAGAATGGCAGCGACGCACAACGCCAGAAGTTTCTGCCCGGTCTGTGCAGTGGCGAACTGGTCGGTGCGCTGGCCATGTCAGAATCCGGCGCTGGTTCCGATGTCGTTGGCTCAATGAGTTGCCGTGCTGAAAAGCGCGCTGATCACTGGCTGGCCAATGGCTCAAAAATGTGGATTACCAACGGCCCGGAAGCCGATGTTCTGATTGTCTACATGCGCACTGCCGGCAAGGAGTCGGGCTCATCATCCATGACCGGTTTCCTGGTCGAAAAAGGGATGGCCGGTTTTAGCACCGAGCCTAAAATGGACAAGTTTGGAATGCGTGGCTCAAATACCTGCGAACTGGTGTTTGAAAATTGCGAAATACCAGATGAAAACGTCCTGGGTGAGGTTAACCGGGGTGTGAAGTTGCTGATGAGTGGTCTGAATACCGAACGCCTGGTTTTATCCGGCGGCCCGCTTGGCTTGATGCAGGCCTGTCTCGACCTGGTTTTACCCTATATGCGCGAGCGTAAGCAATTTGACCGTGCGATCGGCTCATTTGGCATCATGCAAGCCAAGCTGGCCGATATGTATACAAACCTGCAGGCATCACGTGCCTATGCTTACCGCATCGCAGAGGATTATGACAAGGGCAAACGATCACGTATCGACCCGGCAGCCTGTCTGTTACAGGCATCCTGCAGCGCCGTTAAAGTTGCACTTGAGACCATCCAGACCCTGGGTGGCAATGGCTATATCAACCAGTATCCGGCAGGACGTTTATTACGCGATGCCAAGCTATACGAAATTGGGGCCGGTACCAACGAGATCCGCAGAATGCTGATCGGTCGCGAACTGCTGGGTCTGTAAAAGATTCTGGACCCAAACCGCAAACCTGTTATTTAAACTTAAATTGGAGTTTTGAAAAATGAACAGCAAAGTCGTCATTGTCGGCGCCAAGCGCACACCTATCGGCTCATTTCAGGGCCAGTTTTCCACGGTTTCCAGTGATGAACTCGGTGCAGCGGCCATCGCCGGAGCACTCGACCAGGCGGGGCTGGCACCCGACACAGTCGATGATGTTCTCATGGGTTGTGTACTGCCGGCAGGCGTAGGACAGGCACCTGCGCGTTTGGCTTCGCGTAAGGCGGGCATACCAACGTCTGCCGGTGCGGTGACCATTAACAAGGCTTGCGGCTCTGCAATGAAGACCATTCAGATTGGTCATGACCAGATATTGGCGGGTTCCTCCGAAATCGTCGTAGCCGGCGGCATGGAGAATATGTCATTGGCACCCTACATACTGCCCAAAGCCCGTAGCGGCTACCGTATGGGTCATGGAGAGGTTCTCGATCATATGTTCTATGACGGCCTCCAGAACCCGGATGACGGCTTGATGATGGGCGTTTTTGGGGAACGATGCGCTGAGAAGTTTGATTTCACCCGTGAGCAGCAGGATGCTTTTTCAATCGCTTCAATTGAACGCGCTTTGCTTGCCATGGAAGGTCAATTCAAAGACGAGATTACACCTGTAACGGTCAAATCACGTCGTGGCGAGACGGTGGTATCTGAAGACCAGGAACCACCATCGTGCAAGATCGATAAGATCCCTACCCTGCGGGCTGCGTTCAAAAAGGATGGCACAGTTACTGCCGCCTCTTCATCGAAGATTTCTGATGGTGCTGCCGCGACCGTGTTGATGTCTGCCCAGCAAGCAGAAGACAGGGGCATCACTCCTTTGGCCACCATCATTGCCCATTCAACCCATTCGCAAGACCCGGAGTGGTTTACCACGGCACCTATCGGTGCGATTGTACTGGTACTGGAAAAGGCTGGCTGGGACATTGATGATGTTGATCTATTCGAGGTTAACGAGGCATTTGCCACCGTCACGATGGCCGCCATGCACGAACTCAACATTGATCACGATAAAATGAATGTTAATGGTGGTGCCTGTGCCCTCGGTCATCCCATTGGTGCTTCTGGTGCGAGGGTCGTTGTGACCCTGATCAATGCATTGCGTCAGCGCGGTCTGAAAAAGGGCGTGGCTGCACTGTGTATCGGCGGCGGCGAAGCCACTGCTTTAGCCATCGAACTGCCTTGATCTGACCATGGCAATCATCAAGTCAAGAATCGATAAGCTCAGCAAAACATTTGCCGATAACGATGCTCATATGCGTGATCTTGTTGCAACCCTGCAACAGCATCTGGATCAGCTTGAGATGGGTGGCGGGGAAAAGGCCCGTAACAAACACACCCAACGAGGCAAAATGCTGCCACGTGAGCGTGTAAAGCAACTGATAGACCCCGGTTCTCAGTTTCTGGAACTCTCACCCATGGCCGCTTTTGGCATGTATGAAGGAAAAGCACCCTGCGCCGGCATCATTACCGGCGTGGGTCGTGTCAGTGGTCAGGAAGTTATCATCATCGCCAATGATGCAACTGTCAAAGGCGGAAGTTACCTGCCTATCACGGTGAAAAAACATTTGCGTGCCCAGGAGATCGCCCTGGAGAACAACCTGCCCTGCATATACCTGGTCGATTCGGGTGGTGCGTTTCTGCCTTTGCAGGACGAAATTTTTCCTGATCGCGAGCATTTCGGGCGGATTTTTTATAACCAGGCCCAGCTCTCCGCAGCCAATATTCCGCAAATAGGCGTGGTAATGGGCTCATGCACCGCAGGCGGTGCCTATGTTCCCGCTATGAGCGACGAGTCCATCATTGTCAAAAAGCAGGGTACGATCTTTTTGGGTGGCCCACCTCTGGTCAAGGCAGCGACCGGCGAAGTCGTCGATGCCGAATCACTGGGCGGAGCAGACGTACATTGTTCGAAATCAGGTGTGACCGATCACTTTGCCCAGGACGATGCGCATGCCTTACAACTTGCACGTGAAGCTATCTCATTCCTGAACCGTAAAAAGGACAACCCGCTTGAGATGCGTGAGTCGGTCAGTCCAGCCTACCCGGTTGAGGAAATTTACGGGATTGTCTCCCGCGATACCCGCTACCCGTACAAGGTTCATGAAATCATAGCCCGCCTTATTGACGGAAGTGAATTTCATGAATTTAAAGCCCGCTATGGTAAAACTCTGGTCTGTGGCTTCGCCCGGATTCATGGTTACCCCATCGGCATTGTTGCCAACAACGGTATCCTGTTTTCAGATAGTGCACTGAAGGGAACACACTTCATACAAATTTGTAATAAACGCAATATCCCATTGTTATTTTTGCAAAACGTATCTGGTTTTATGGTTGGAAAGGCGTCTGAAAATTCCGGAATTGCAAAGGATGGTGCCAAAATGGTTACCGCCGTTGCCACCTCGCATGTTCCCAAGTTCACCGTCATCATTGGCGGTTCTTTCGGTGCTGGAAACTACGCCATGTGCGGGCGGGCGTACCAGCCAAGAATGCTGTGGATGTGGCCCAATGCCCGTATTTCGGTGATGGGCGGGGAACAGGCCTCATCGGTGCTGGCCACCATTCGCAGGGATGCTATTGAAGCTTCTGGAGGTGCGTGGTCCACTGAAGAAGAAGATGCCTTCAAACAACCCATCCGCGAGAGTTATGAACGGGAAGGACACCCCTACCATGCGACCGCACGATTGTGGGATGATGGCGTTATTGACCCCATCGATACCCGGCATGTTCTGGGTCTGGCGTTGTCGGCCGCAATGAATGCACCGGTCCAACACGGCAGGCACGGCATCTTCAGAATGTAAGGCGGGATTATTCGGACCCTAATTTATGCACACAATTATCTGCAGTACCGACAAGCGAGGCGTTCTGACCATACGCATGAACCGGCCGGAGGTGCATAACGCATTTGATGCGGACATGATTCGCGAACTGACCGCGGCACTAAAAGAAGCGGATCAGAACGAAGCGGCCAGAATGGTCATGATTACCGGAACAGGCTCATGTTTTTCTGCCGGTGCCGATCTTAACTGGATGCGCAGCCTGGTAAATGCCAGCCAGGATGAGAACGAACATGACGCAATGAGACTGGCAGATCTGTTGCGGCAATTGAACTACCTGTCAAAACCGACCATTGCCGGAATCAATGGCGCAGCATTTGGTGGTGGCGCCGGCCTGATCGCCGCCTGCGATATCACCATAGCCGTTGAAAGCGCCCGTTTCGGCCTGACCGAAGCCCGGCTTGGGCTGGCACCTGCTGTCATCTCACCCTATGTCATTCGACGGATCGGCGAGGCTAATGCTCGACGATATTTTCTCAGTGCCGAGCGTTTCGACAGCAAAACGGCATACGACATCGGCCTGATCCAGCAAATCACGACGGAGAGCGAACTGGATGGCGCTCTTGAAAAAACCATTAACCAGGTTCTTAAAAGTGGCCCGACCGCAGTTTCACATTGCAAGCAACTCATCTTCGAGATTGCCGGTCACAACGCGAGCTCACAAAAAGCGACCGATGAAATGACCACCAGGCTGATTGCCAGGCTAAGGGTTTCCGGCGAGGGACAGGAGGGTCTGACGGCTTTTTTGGACAAGCGCAAACCCGGATGGATCAAAGACTAGATCACCCATGAATGATTCCGTAACAATGGTAGAAGTCGGTCCGCGTGACGGTCTGCAAAACGAAAAGCGCAAGCTATCTACAGCAACAAAAATTGAGCTGATTGAACGTCTCGCCAACTGCGGGATGCCCGTTATAGAGGCCGGTAGCCTGGTCAGCCCCAGGTGGGTGCCACAAATGGCCGACA
>JAOUCZ010000008.1 GCA_029859505.1 Lysobacterales bacterium
ACGCAGTGAGGTCGAAATGGTACGCATGGCGATGCGCTATGGTTTGCTGGACGGCACCTGAGTTTTTAATGGTACGTTTTCAATTCCCCAGGCTAAGTAATTGCATTTGTGTGCGGCCAGCAAAGCTGGCCGCCACTAATTTTTCTATCACGTCGTATAGCTGAAAACGCTTACTCTCCCGACGTGTGCTCTGAAGGTGGTGGCTTCAGGGTATAGATGCCTTTTGAATCCTGCTCAGCGGCTATCACCGGACTCTGTGGTGCTGCTGTCGGTTTGTTGTTTGCAGCGGGTTTGGCGCTGGTCTTTTTAGTTTCTTTCTTGGACGCGGCTTTTTTCCGGGCAGGGCGCTTTTTCGGCTTTGGCGATTCATCGCCACCTTTTGCAGCTTTGGCGGCCGATGGGGTTTTCTTTGAGGCAGCCTTATTTGAAGTTTTTGGCTTGCTGTCCGTGCTTTTCACAACGTCTGGAGTTGCAGTTTTTTCAGCAACCTTGGATTCGGAAGATTCTGACTTCGATTGAACAGCTTCTGCTGCTATATCAGCAGGCTTGGCCTTTCTGGTCCTTGGTTTTGCAGGTTTGTCTGCTTTAGGCGTAGTAGCAGGCGTAGCTGTGGACGTTGATGCCGCAACGGGCGATGCCGTATCTTGTGCCGCAGGTTTATCAGTTACATTCCTGGCGATATCCGGTTTTCCGGCATCGGAAGCTGGCTGTGCCTGTTCCGGAGTCTTGTCTGCCACTGTTTTCCGGGCCTTATCTTCTGTCATTGGCTTTTTATCTGAAGCAGCTTGCTCTGGAGAGTTGCCAGCTTCTGTCGTTTGAGCTTGTGACTCAGTTTGTTCAGGGCGTGGCTTTGCACCACCTGTCTTGTAAGGTGAACGTCTTCTGCGACCGCCTCTGCGACTAGTGCTTTCCTTCTTCTCAGGTTTGACGTTTCCATTAACATCACTTGCCACTGCTGGTGCAACAACCGCGGTTTGAACATTTGATTCGGCTGTTGCTGCGCTGGTGGCTTCAGCAACGTCCTGTTTGGCTTTTGGTGGCCGACCCCTGTTGCCCCGCCTGGTTTGACCCTTATCGGCTTGACCCTGGGTTTGCTTGCTCTGAGTTTGCTTGCTCTGGGTTTGCTGAGCCTGGGTTTGTTTGGCTTGACCCTGTTTCGATGGCTGTTTCTTGGATGACTGCTTCTTGGTTTGCCGTTGTGGCTGCCTGGCTCGAGTTGCGTTGCCGCCTTTCTGAGCGGCCTGACCAGTTCGTTTGTTGTTGTTCCTTCGGTTGGACTGTTGCCTGGAAGATTGTGTCTGTTTTTGTCTGTTTTGCTGGCTGGCAGGCTTATTACCTGTCTTTGCTGTACTTTTCTTGCGTTGTGCCGGTGTGCTTTTAGGTTCTTTTTCCGGATGTGAGAAGAGCATATTTGCAAGACGTGCAAATAGTCCCGGTTCTTTTTCCTCGGTCCGCATGGGGGCCGGTCGATCGCGTACTATGCGTTTTACAGCCGGTCCCGGTGGGGCAATTGCATTGGTTTGCGTCCGCTCGTTGGCAACCACTTGCGCCTCGGGTAAATCAATCCGGGAATAGCTTGGTGCGTCTGAGATGTCTGATTTTCTGACACGCAGAATTTCAAAGTGAGGTGTTACCAGGTGCTGGTTAGCTAGCATCACGATCGGCACTTTATGCCGGGATTCCACTTCCGCCAATGCCGTACGTTTCTCATTATGAAGAAAGTTGATCACTTCGGTCGGAGCCTGGACAATAATCTGGCCGGTGAACTCCTTCATGACCTCTTCTTCTACGAGACGCATTATGGAAAGTGCAAGGGACTCAACACTTCGGATGGTGCCGTGACCGGTACAGCGAGGACAGGTTTCCTGGCTCGATTCACCCAGTGACGGGCGGAGCCGTTGACGTGACATCTCCAGAAGCCCAAAGCGTGAAATACGCCCGATCTGAACCCGGGCCTTATCGATCTGCATGGCAGAACGCAAACATTCTTCAACTTCACGCTGATGCTTGCGACTGGTCATATCAATGAAATCGATCACGATCAAACCACCCAGATCACGTAAGCGTAACTGGCGGGCAATTTCGTTGGCCGATTCCATGTTCGTGCTATACGCGGTGTCTTCAATATCAACACCCTTGGTTGCACGGGCGGAGTTGATATCAATCGAAAGCAGGGCTTCAGTGTGATCAAATACAACGGCACCGCCTGAAGGCAGATGCACTGTCCGTGCAAATGCTGATTCAATCTGGCTTTCAATTTGGTAGCGATTAAATAGTGGGACCTGGTCGCTGTACAACTTGAGCTTGTTCAGGTTATGCGGCATCACCTGCTGCATAAATTCCCGTGCGTCGTTATACACCACTTCATTGTCGATGAGAATTTCACCGATGTCATTTCTCAGGTGGTCACGTAGGGCTCGTATGAAAAGATTGCTCTCCTGGTGGATGAGGAAAGGTGCAGCTTTGCTGGCCGCAGCTTGTTCGATAGCTGTCCACAGTTGCAGCAAATAATCGAGATCCCACTGCAGTTCTTCTGCATCCCGGCCAACACCTGCCGTACGAATGATGATGCCAACATTGTCCGGCGTGGTTACCTTTTGCAGTTGCTCACGTAAATGATCGCGATCATTGCCCGTGATGCGACGGGAAACACCACCTGCCGACGGGTTGGTTGGCATCAGGACCAGGTAACGGCCTGCCAGTGAAATGTAGGTTGTCAGGGCAGCACCCTTGTTGCCGCGCTCCTCTTTTTCGACCTGGATGATGATTTCCTGACCTTCGCGGACCACATCGCGAATGGCCAATTTGCCGCCTTTCTTTTTATAATCTTTCGCGTAGGCTTTTTCACAAATCTCTTTGAGTGGTAAAAAACCATGCCTGCTTGAGCCAAAATCAACGAAACAGGCTTCCAGTGACGGTTCAACCCGTGTGATCTTGCCTTTATAAACGTTTGATTTTTTCTGTTCCTGGGAGGGTACTTCTATATCAAGATCAAACAGATGTTGACCTTCAGCAATTGCTACACGCAACTCTTCTGGCTGAGTTGCGTTTATCAGCATTCTTTTCATTATTTATTCCTCAGGCACCCCGGTACGGGGCGGCGGTGGAACGATATGACATATCTTTGTCATATTCCCCCACTTAGCTGACCCGGCGATGTCTTGCATCTTTGCCGGGGGTACCAAATATTGTTTTCATAGCCAGACCAACTACTTTCCGGTCCGGTCCGTGGATGGCAGATTGTCGGTCTGCCATCAAAAATAAGTGTTTCCTGCAATTAAGCAGTAGGTGAATTCAAGCTTTCCGCTAATGAAACAACGTGTAAACTGTTGTTGCACCCTTGCAGTCCTGCCCTTTTAAAGCACGGCTAAGGTGAGATAATCGGGCGGTATCGGAGGGCAATTCGGCGGGGCGAATTCCTTACCGCGACAATATAGCAGTGTTTTCATTTTCTATCAATGAGTTGGGGACAGTTGTCCATGAATAAAGTCAGTTCAACAGTCAGTCTGGTTGAAGTAACACAGGATCGCGATGGGCAAAGGCTGGATAATTTCCTTACTGCCAGGTTGAAAGGAATTCCCCGGTCTGTAATTTACCGGATTATCAGAACCGGGCAGGTTCGGGTGAACGGAGGCAGGGCAAAACCCGCCACTCGCCTCGAAACAGGTGACATCGTCCGCGTTCCTCCGGCATCTGTACGTGAAAATAAAACAGGAGATATCCCACCGGCCGTTCTGCAACTGCTGAACCAGTCCATTTGCTATGAAAAGCACGGGATCATGGTAATCGATAAGCCTGCAGGAATGGCTGTGCATGGCGGCAGCGGGCTAGCCTGGGGTGTCGTGGACGTGGTTCGAAAAATGCGGCCCGCAATGAAAGTGGACCTGGCTCACCGCCTGGACCGCGAAACCAGTGGTTGTTTATTGTTGGCACTTGATGGCAACGCCCTGAGGGATTTGAACACACAGATTGCCAGCGACCGGGTAGACAAACGTTATTTATGCCTGATGGACGGGAAACTGGGGCAGGATCTTGTTCATGTGAATGAACCGATTGGACAGTTTGAACGTGCCGGGCAGAAATTCATGCGTGTAGATCCACAAGGAAAACCGGCTCATACCACTTTCCGCCTGTTGCAAACCTATGCGGGGTACAGTTTTGCAGAAGCAGAACTCCATACCGGCCGAACCCATCAGATTCGGGTACACGCAGCACACCTCGGAGCATCACTGGCCGGCGACAAGCGGTATTCACCGACCGACCGTCAGAAATTCTGGAAAGCGCAAGGACTAAAAAGAATGTTCCTCCACGCACACCAGGTTCAATTCTATACGGGAGACGGTGAACAACAGCTGGTCAGTTCACATTTACCTGACGAACTTAGGAACTTGCTTGCAGAGCTGGACTGACCCTCCCCCTGTAAACCAAAGGCAACGTCATCCCCGCGACAGCGGGGACCTCATCGATCTGGCACAGTGTTTTCTGTGGGAGGTCCCCGTTTTCGCAGAGATCATGCTGCCTGCAATTGTCTGTTTTTAGAGTGGTCAACAAATTCCTACAAGCTAAAAGCGTAAATTCGACTGGTTGAGTCTTTGGCGTTATGGTCTAATTCGCGTATGTATAAACCACTATCTGCTTTTATTGGCCTTCGCTACCTTGGGGCCAAGAAGCAAAACCACTTTATCTCGTTCATTTCCCTGACTTCCATGCTGGGAATTGCGCTTGGTGTCACCACTCTGATCACGGTGATATCAGTGATGAACGGTTTTGAAAAAGAACTGCGTGCTCGAATCCTGGGCGCAATATCGCATGCAACCATTCAGCCTCTTGAAAGGCCGCTCGATGAGTGGCGCGAGGTTATCAATGATGTCAATACACGTGATGATGTAGTTGCTTCAGCACCTTATATTGAAGTCGGCGCCTGGTTGCAGTCGAATGGATCAAGTGCGGCGCTGGTACGTGGTGTCGTCCCGGAATTTGAAGCAACCGTCTCAGATGTCGACACCAGCATGGTCAGTGGTGAACTGGCGGATCTGCGTAGTGGTGAGTTTGGTATTGTGCTGGGTATAGGGCTTGCAGTGCGTTTACGGGTTGGTCCAGGGGACAAGGTTACGGTCATTGCGCCTCGACTCAAAGCCAGTCCATTTGGTGCGAGCCCGTTGATGAAACGTTTTACCGTGGTAGGTATGTTTGAGTTTGGCGAGCACGAGAATGATAGCGGTCTGGCCATGGTTCATATTGAAGATGCCGCCAGGTTATTGCGTATGCCGGCTGAGTCCGTCAGTGGCATCCGCCTCAAACTGGAGGACCTGGATACCGCCTGGCTGGTGGCAAGGGATATCTCAGACCAGCTTGAGGGTGCTTACCGTGTCCGGGACTGGAGTCAGGAACGTGGCAATCTTTTCCAGGCCGTGCGAACCGAAAAAACGGTCATGTGGGTCATTTTGTCTCTCATTATCGCCGTGGCCGCGTTCAACATAATTTCCATGCTGGTCATGGTTGTTACGGACAAACAAGCAGATATTGCCATACTCAAAACCATGGGAGCTCACGCCGGAACCATCATGCGGGTATTCGTGGTGCAGGGCAGTCTTATCGGTATCATTGGCACCGCCCTGGGGGTGGTAGGCGGTATTTTACTGGCTCAGAACATTGCAACTGTTGTACCGTTTCTCGAACGCATTTTCGGTTTTGCCTTGTTCCCGTCGGATATTTATTACATTACTGAATTGCCATCGGATTTGCGCCAGGCCGATGTAGTTGGTTTCGCCATCATGTCACTGGTCATGTCCTTGCTGTCAACACTGTACCCGGCGTGGCGCGCATCCAGAACCGATCCGGCAGAGGCTTTACGCTATGAATGATAAGGGCAAAATGGTGATTCAAGCGACGGGCATCTCACGGGGATTCAGGCAGGGTCCAAAAAGAGTTCAGGTACTTTCGGATGTCAGTTTGCAGGTGCCCGCAGGAACTTCGATGGCCATCGTAGGTGCATCGGGTGCGGGTAAAAGCACACTATTGCATATCCTGGGCGGACTTGATCAACCGGATGAAGGGGATGTCCTGGTCGATGGTCAATCGCTGTGGAAAATAGGTGATAGCGAGCGTTGTGATTTGCGTAACTCACGTATGGGTTTCATCTATCAGTTTCATCACTTGCTGCCGGAGTTCACGGCCCTCGAGAATGTTGCGATGCCCCTGTTGATTCGTGGCGAATCAACAACCGAAGCAGCAAGGCGGGCTACTGAATTGCTTGAGAAAGTGGGCTTGGATCAACGTATGGATCACAAGCCTGGTGAATTATCAGGCGGAGAACGGCAGCGTGCTGCAGTGGCAAGGGCACTGGTTGGCAATCCGGGTTGTGTATTGGGTGACGAACCCACAGGCAACCTGGATGAGCGCACCGCCAACCATGTATTTGAACAACTGCTTGAGCTCAATACCGAACTGAACACCAGTTTGATACTGGTTACACACGATATGGCTCTTGCAGCGAAGATGAATCAGCGTTTCGAATTACACATGGGGAGCCTGAAGCCTTTTTAGGCAGATTACAAAAGGGGGGATAATTGAAGTTCTGGGTTCTGCTCATTTCAGGAGCGGTTTCACCGTACCTGTTCACATCGACATTACCATCCACGGGTGCGCTTGTTTTACTCCTGTTCACTGCACTCCTTTGTTTGGGGTTGGCAAATGATTACAAGGCCTTTTGCCTGGTTCCATGCTTCTTTCTCATCAACACCCTGGCGATCAATGAACGAATTTCTCAACGCCTGCCACTTTCAAAGAGCAAATCAACTCATGAGCTTACTGGTGTAATCGCTGGTTTGCCGGAGTCGCAAGTGAACGGTGTACGGTTCCTGTTTCTTCCGGATAATGGCGCACAAAAAATTGCTTCCAGAATCTATGTGAACTGGTACGAAGACAGGCACAGGGAAGAGGGTGCTGAGTCGGGCGTGCCACGGCTGCGTGCGGGTGAACGGTGGCGACTGCAGTTGGTTTTGCGTGCAACACGCGGTCGCGTCAATTTCCATGGTACGGACACCGAGCGCTGGTATTTCACCGAGGGTATCGACGCACTCGCCTATGTAAAAGATGGGGATAACACACTACTTGCCGCTCCAGCCAGCTTCAACTTACACCACTGGCGGGAAATAGTACTGGATAAACTCATTGAAAAAGCTGAGGGAGTACCCGCTTTCAGGGTGCTTGTGGCACTTGCCATTGCCGACCGGCGGGGACTTCATGTGCGTGACAGGGAGATATTATCGGCCACGGGTACCGGTCATCTGCTGGCCATATCCGGTCTGCATATTGGTCTTGCGGCAGTAATGGGTTTTTACCTGGGCAAGTTGAGCCTGCTGTTGCTTTCAACAGGTCTGCAACTACGATTGGCAATCGCCTTGCCGTGGTTAACTGCATGGTTGACGGCTTTTTGTTACGCGGCCCTGTCCGGTTTTGGCGTTTCCACTCAACGGGCCCTGATCATGTTGACTGTTGCCACCCTGGCATCATTGAGCAGGCGAAACATCCATCCTTTTCAGGCCTGGCTAATCGCCATGTCTTTGGTGTTGATCGCAGATCCCTTTGCGCCACTGCGCGCGGGATTCTGGTTTTCGTTCATCGCGGTGGGTGTCTTGATGATGTTGTTTGTTCCCCGTCATGGTCCCATGCCTGGCTGGCGAAGAATGTTACTCGCGCAGTTCGGTATTTCGCTGCTGATGGCACCACTTGGTATGTACTGGTTTCAACAGGCAAGCTTACCCGGGTTATTGGCTAATCTGGTGGCAATCCCGATAGTCAGTGTGTTTATCGTACCGCTGGTGCTCACCTCGCTGGCATTGTTGTGGTTACCCGGGTCGATAGCAGCATGGTTACTTGAGCTGGCCGGGTATTTAGCCAGTTGGTTGATGTTGACGCTCGATTACCTCTCAGGGATCCAACCCCACAGCTACAACACAACGCATATTCCTGATCTGGCAGCAACCGTTCTGGCTATGTTGGGTGCCGCCATTTTATTGCTGCCACGCGGTATACCATTTCGTATTGCAGGTCTGTTTTTGATGCTTCCCTTGTTGTTACCTGCCAATGATTCACCCGGAGAAATGGAGACTCGGATTGATTTCATGGATGTGGGTCAGGGACTTTCTGTGCTGTTGACAACGCACGACTACCAGCTGGTCTACGATACCGGTCCGGGTAACGGTGTTGAGGGGGAAGCCGGGTCGGATATGGTTCGAGGAACCATTCAGCCGATGATCAGGGCCAGTGGCAGAAAGCCGGACCTGATCGTTGTCAGTCATGCTGACCTGGATCATTCCGGCGGTCTCAATCGTCTGCGTTCTGTTTATCCCGGTGCCGATTACCTTGCAAGCCTGCCAGAGAGTCGCCCCGGTATCCGGATCTGCAGTTCACCGGGAACATGGGTGACAAAGAACCTGGGATTCCGGATTCTGCATCCCTCGACGGGTTTGCCGTATCTTGGTAATGACAGTTCCTGCGTCATCAGTGTCAATGGTGCGGGTCTGAGCCTGTTGCTTAGTGGTGATATAAGCCGTGTTGTGGAGCAGCGCCTGGTGAATAACGGACTTGAACAGCACGCAGTTTTGACCGCCCCGCATCATGGTAGCTCGACATCCTCCTCTCAGTCATTGATCGATGCTGTCATGCCATCCTGGGTTCTGATTTCCGCAGCTCATGGCAATCGTTTTGATTTTCCGCGCGCTGATGTGCTCAAGCGTTTTGTGAACTCCAATGTGACAGCTTTAACCAGTGCGCACTGTGGAGGTATAAGGATGACGACCGACGGGGCGGGAGGTATCAGAATCAGTTCCGCTCGTATCCTCCGCAAAGCCATCTGGCGATGGCCCGCCATAGGCAAATGCCCGGAAGGTCAAGCCACATTAAATAAATTCGAGGGGATATAAAACCGGGCTTCAGGTATTATTCCGATCAGCAATAATCAAAGGAGTGAAACCGCGTGCTGGAAATTATTCTTGCTGGTGGCTGGCTAATGGTGCCCATCCTGCTCTGTTCGACCCTGTCTGTGGCAATCATCATTGAGCGATTCTGGACTTTACGCAGAAGTAAAGTGACACCTGAAGGCTTAACCAGCATGGTTGAGGACTGGGCTGCCCGACATGAACTGGATGCGAGACACCTCGAACAGATAAAGAACGAGTCGCCCCTTGGCCGGATTTATTCGGCTGCCTTGATCAATCGAAAACGTCCAAGGGTTGCGATAAAAGAGGCGGTTGAAGATACCGGTCGTCATGTCGTTCACGACCTCGAGAGGTTTCTGAATACACTGGGCACCATCGCGGGCATATCCCCTTTGTTGGGGTTGTTGGGCACCGTAGTCGGGATGATCAAGGTATTCTCAGCCATCATGATCAGTGGTGTCGGTGATGCCAATGTGTTGGCAGGAGGTATTTCGCAGGCGTTGATCACTACGGCGGCAGGTTTGACCGTGGCAATACCCAGCTATTTCTTCTATCGATTTTTCCGCGGCATGGTTGCGGAGTATGTCATTTCAATGGAAGAGAAGGCCATCAGCCTGATTGACTGCATTGAACGCGGCAATACCTCACCGGCCAGACATTCTTCATACGAGGACTAGTCCATGCAACTCCGAGCATCCAGTCATGAAGACCCGGAGGTTAGCCTGACCAGTCTGATCGACGTAGTGTTTTTGCTACTGATCTTTTTCATGGTAAGCACCACTTTTGAGCATCAGGCCGTTTTGAAGGTTGACCTGCCGGAGGCCAAGAATGTCAGTGCACCGGAAGACCAGCCCAATAGTTTCGAATTGGTGATTGATCCCAAGGGTCTGTTCTATCTCAATGACCGGCAACTGGTCGATGGTAAGCGGGCAACACTCGAGGCAGCCTTTCTGGAGGCTGCTGGAGAAGATCGCAATGTTCCCGTCATTCTAAGGGCGGATGCTGAGACACCCCATCACTTTGTTGTGACTGCAATGGATGTCACGGCCCAACTCGGCTTCACCCGTTTATCAATTGCAACTGAACAAATTACAGAAGAAGAATAATGCCCCAGCAACAAGCAGTTTCAACCGCGGGTGCCGTATATAAACGCTTGTGGGGATACACAAGAAAATACTGGCTGATGTTCGTGATCGGTGTGTTAGGTGTTAGCCTGGATGCCGGTATGCAGGCGATGTTCATCGGTTTTGTTGAGCCCCTGATTGACCGTGTATTTGTTGAAAAAGACGCCGCCTATGGAACGTGGCTTGCGGTCGGTGTGATGGGTGTGGTGCTGTTACGTATCATAGGACATTTCGCTGGTGCCTACGGTATGGAATGGACCGGCCGGCGCGTCGTGGCTGATCTGCGCAAGGAGCTGTTTGCCAGTTACCTGCATCTGCCCGCAACTTTCTATGACCGGAATTCTCCCGGCCAGCTCATTTCAAAACTTGCCTATAACAGTGAACAGGTTGCTCATGCCGCAACCAAGGCGGTTATTTCAGCTTTTCGCGATATCCTCCTGCTGATATACCTGGTGATCCTGATGCTCAGCACCAACGCCCGATTAACTGCCGTTCTGTTGATCCTGGTGCCGGTTGTATCCTTGGTGGTTACAGTGATCAGCCGTAAATTTCGTAAGATCTCCCGAAACATCCAGAACTCAATGGGAGACGTAGCACATGTGACCGAGGAAGCTGTTATCGGACAGCGCGTTGTTAAGGTCTTTCTTGGGCAGGATACGGAGAAAGAAAGATTCGAACGGGTGAATGAGCGAACCCGCCGGCTGCATATGCGTATGGTTGCAACACATATGCTCAGTTCCTCAATCGTTCAGTTTGCCGCCGGTATTGCCCTGGTATCGCTGATGCTTATAGCGACCCGTCCGGCAATGTTAAGCACAATTACTGCGGGCACCTTCACCGCGATCTTCTTTGCCATGATCGCCACAATTCCGCCGTTGAAGCGTTTGACAAATGTTCAATCGCAAATGCAAAAGGGCATTGCAGCTGCTGACAGTATTTTTGTTGTGATCGATGCTGAAAAGGAACAGGACAACGGAACCCGCCGGGTTGATCGGGCCAAGGGAGAAATCGAATTCCGGGATGTTGTTTTCCAGTACGACAACAGCCATAAGCCCGTGTTGGATAACATCAGTTTACATTTTCCCGCTGGAAGTGTGACTGCTGTGGTCGGACAAAGTGGTAGCGGAAAAACTACATTGGCAGGTCTGTTGCCCCGCTTTTACACCTATAACCAGGGTAATATTCTGCTCGACGGGTTTGAACTGACTGATTACGAACTTAATAACCTGCGAAAGCAGATCAGCCTGGTCAGTCAGGATGTTGTGTTATTCAATGACACCATCGCCGGCAATATCGCTTATGGCGCGCTTGAAGGGATCGACCGCGATGCTATTATCCGTGCCGCAACGGCAGCTCATGCAATGGAGTTTATTGAGCAGCTCCCTGAAGGACTGGATACCGTGTTGGGTGAAACCGGCACCCTGTTGTCAGGGGGGCAACGGCAACGTCTGGCCATTGCAAGAGCGTTACTTAAGGACGCGCCGATATTGATTCTTGATGAAGCAACCTCTGCGCTTGATTCGGAATCGGAGAGGGCCATTCAGATCGCACTTAAAGAAGTGATGAAAGGCCGCACAACCCTGGTGATTGCACATCGACTTTCAACAATTGAGAATGCGGATCAGGTCATCGTGTTGGGTGCGGGGCAAGTGATAGAGCAGGGTACCCATACCGAATTGCTTGAAAGGGGTGAGGCGTATGCACGGTTGTATCATACCCAGTTCGAAATTCAGGGCCGGGTCGTGGACTAAATAGCTAGCATGCGTGCAGGTATTGAAAATTGGTTACTGAAGCATTGGTACGGCAGACACAACCCTCCGTGGTACCTTCGAATGCTTGAACCGGTGTACAGGGCTGCATATCAACAGGCCAAAAGAATCGGTAATTCCAGGCAGGATCGCTGCCATTCAGAAATACCACTGATCGTAGTGGGTAATTTGACGGCAGGTGGCAGTGGCAAAACGCCCCTGGTGATAGGCTTGTGCAGACTGGCAGGTGATATGAATCTCAAGTCCGGTATTGCATGTACCGGTTATGGCAGGCAAAGCAGCGAAACAGTCATGGTCCACGCCAACAGTGATACCCGTATCTGTGGTGACGAGCCGGTACTGCTTGCAGACCGGACTGGTTGTGCGGTCGTGGTTGCCAAGCGTCGCTGTGATGCTATTAGGAAATTGAATGAATTGAACCTGGACCTGATTTTCTCCGATGATGGCCTTCAGCAAGCTGACCTGGACCCGGATTGGTCGTTCTGTGTAGTAGATGGTGCCCGTGGACTGGGTAATGGACATCTTCTCCCAGCTGGGCCTTTGCGTGAAGCGGCCAAGCGTCTTGGCAAGGTTGATTTTGTCATTAGCAATGGTGTATGGGCCGGCAAACCGGATGACCTAGAGGTTACTGTAATGTCTCTGAAGGCTGACAGGGTTTGTTCACTTGATGGTGCAACTGTCATCCCCGCAGATAAATTCCAGCAAGGTCACAGCGGAACAGCGATTCACGCAATGGCAGGCATAGGTAACCCACAGCGATTCTTCAGAACACTTGAAGCGCTGGGCTTTGAAATAATCCCGCACCGATTTGCGGACCACCACATGTTCCAACGGAAGGATTTTGATTCCTTCCCACCCGGTTCTACCGTTATCATGACGGAGAAAGACGCCGTAAAATGTCGCTCGCTTGGTATTGAGAATGCCTGGTATCTGCCGGTTGATACAGTTTTGCCTGATGAATTTGAAGTCGATTTTAAACGCCGACTTCAGGGCTTGTTAAAGAAAAGTACTGTTATAGGAGAGTAAATGAGCACGGCCAGTGTGAGTGCCTACCATATTGTTATTCCTGCACGGTTTGCTTCTGAGCGTCTGCCGGGTAAGGTTTTGCTTGATCTGGCGGGATGCTCTCTTTTAGAGCATGTTTGGCAGCGTGCAGGCGAATCGTCGGCGGAGTCCGTTGTTATTGCCACTGATGATGAAAGAATAGTCAGTGTCGCAGAGGCATTTGGTGCACGGGTGGTACTGACAAGTCAGGATCATCAAAGTGGTAGCGACCGGATTGCGGAATGTGCTGCCGTTTTAAATTGGCCTGATGAGCAATTAGTGGTTAATCTGCAAGGCGACGAACCTTTGATGCCGTCAGCCTGTCTCGACCAGGTGGCTGCTCTCCTCGATGAGCGACCGGATTGTGAGGTTGCAAGTCTTTATTGGCCGATAACAGAAGCTGACGAAGTTGTGAATTCCAATGCGGTAAAGGTGGTCACGGATTCAAAGGGCAGGGCGCTGTATTTCAGCCGGGCACCCATACCTTTCGCACGTAGCTTTGCTTCGATAACTGAGGCAATGGAGTCCGGTATTGAATGGAAACGGCATCTTGGTCTGTATGCCTATCGTCTGGAAGCGTTGCGCCGCTATACTGCTTGCTCGCCAACGCCGCTTGAAAAAAGCGAACGTCTTGAGCAATTGAGGATCATGGAGCAGGGTGGTCGTATTGCCATGGCACAGGCCTGTGAGTTCATTCCTGCCGGAATTGATACTCCTGAAGACCTTAATCGCGTGCGTTGTCTTATTGAAAGTAAAACATTATAAATATACTTTATATCTATGATTAATATATTATTTGTGTGCATGGGAAATATTTGCCGGTCACCCTCGGCTGAGGGTTTCTTTATCCGTGCGTTGCAAGATTCAAAGATCAGAGGTCAGGTGTCGACAGATTCCGCCGGCACCCATAGTTATCATGTCGGTCATCCACCCGATTCGAGGGCGGTAAGCACGGCACTCGATTTTGATGTTGATATCAGTCAATTGCGTGCACGCAAGGTTGATGCATCTGATTTTAATAGGTACGACCTGATCATTGCGATGGATCGCAGCAACTTCGAGGATTTACAACGGATTCAGCCAGCGGGCTCAAAGGCCGACCTGCAAATGATGATGCAATACCACCCGGAGGCTCGTCCTGACGAAGTTCCAGACCCATATTATGGTGGAATGGATGGTTTTACCTATATGTGCAAGCTACTTGAGTCCGCCACCAGGGGTTTATTGAACGATATTGAGGGGCGTTTGGCGGACTAGTGGAAGATGCTGGTTTAAAGCAGTCCGCGGGGGACTTTGACGGCAAGAAGTTTGCCAAACGCCTGTCTGCCGGTCCCGGTGTTTACCTGATGCGTGATTCAGAAGGTGTCGCCTTGTATGTTGGCAAGGCTGCTAACCTGCGTAAACGTGTTTCCAGTTATTTTGATGCCAGGCCCAAGATCGAGCGGATCATGCGGATGGTGGCGCGGATTCGGTCCATCGAAGTCAGTTTGACTCGTACGGAAGCCGAAGCGCTATTACTTGAGAATGAGTGGATCAAGTCACTCAAGCCCCGTTATAACGTACTTCTGCGTGATGACAAGAGCTATCCGTGGGTGATGCTGGGAACCGATCATGAGTTCCCACGGATTGCCTTTCATCGTGGAGGTAAAGACAAGCGTCGGCAATACCTCGGGCCATATCCATCAGCGAGCTCGGTAAGGGAAAGTATCAACCTGATTCAAAAACTGTTTCTGTTGAGAAACTGTGAAGACAGTTATTTCAGCCACCGTACGAGGCCCTGCCTGCAATATCAGATCAAGCGTTGTACCGCACCCTGTGTGGATAAGGTAAGTCCAACGGAGTACGCAGGGCAGGTCGACAATGCATTACTTTTTTTGCGGGGACACTCTCAGAAGGTGATAGCCCGCCTGATAGAGCGCATGGAGCATTCGGCTGGTTTGCAGCAATATGAGCAGGCCGCGCAGTATCGCGATCAGATCAATCATCTGAAACAGATGCAGGCACGGCAGTTTGTCTCGGCGGGTAACGGCGACCTGGACATTATCGCGCTTGCGAGGATGGACCGAAGCGTTGCCATTGAGGTGATTTCAGTTCGTGGCGGCCGGAGCCTGGGGCAACGAGATTATTTTCCTACTCAATCAGAGGGTCATACTGATACTGAGATACTGCATGCCTTCCTTGGGCAATATTTTAGTGAGCGCCTGCCACCACCTGAGTTGATCATTTCGCATAAACTCGAACAACAGGAGCTGTTTGAGTCGGTCTTCAGTGAACGCAGCGGACGCCGGGTGAAAATCCAGTCTCATCCACGCAGTCACCGCAGGAACTGGCTTGAACTGGCGGGCAGAAATGCACTAAACGCGCTGCATATGCGTACTTCCGAGTCATCGCGCATCAGCAGCCAATTCGAAGAGTTGGCCGAATTGCTACAACTAGAAGAAGCGCCAAAAGTTATCGAGTGTTTCGATGTTTCGCATACGTCCGGACATAAAACGGTCGCGTCATGTGTTGTCTATGATGCTGAAGGACCGGTTAAATCCCGTTACCGCCGTTATAACCTGAAGGGATTTGAGCCCGGAGACGATTATGCAGCCATGCGTGAAGTACTGGGCAGGAGGTACCGAAAGCTTCAGAAAGACGAGGGTCTTTTGCCGGGTCTTATCCTGGTTGATGGTGGTAAGGGTCAATTGGGAGTCGCTATAGAAGTACTTTCGGAATGCGGCCTGAGTGACATTCCGTTAATGGGTGTGGCCAAGGGTGCTTCAAGGCGGGCTGGATTTGAAGAGTGGGTTTTACCGGTAGCACCTCATAGTCTTCGACCGGGTCCGGAATCTGCCGCCTCTCACCTGGTACAGCAGGTCAGGGATGAAGCACACCGTTTTGCGATTACCGGTCACCGTGGTCGTCGTCAGAAGGCAACGGTTCAGTCGGTGCTGGAAGATATACCTGGTGTCGGCGCGCGCAGGCGTCGTGCACTGTTGACCCATTTTGGTGGTCTTCAGGGCGTTCGTAAGGCCGGGATTGAAGAGTTATCCGGAATTCCCGGGATTAACAGGCAACTGGCCACTCGAATATTTAAAGCGCTTCATTAATGGCTAAATCGGGTAATCCTGAAAATCCTTTAAATCTACCGCTTATTAACCTGCAAAACAGTCCGACTGTCTGCGATAATAGCCGGATAAACATGACCGGACCGAATCCATGAAAATGACATTCCCGATGATTCTTACACTAATGCGTATCGCGCTGATTCCGGTGCTGGTCCTGTTCTTCTATTTGCCTTACGTCTGGGCGCCCCTGGCAACTGCGGCAGTTTTCATTTTCGCGGCGATTACCGACTGGTTGGATGGTTACCTGGCGCGCCGCATGGGCTTGTTATCCGAGTTTGGGGCATTTCTTGATCCGGTGGCCGACAAGCTGATGGTTGCCACCGCCCTGGTATTAATGGTGCATATACCGCCACCGATCGTGTTCCCCGAGATTTTTCTGACCTTATCTGCTGCCATTATCATCGGTCGTGAGATTGCAATTTCAGCACTTAGGGAGTGGATGTCGGAAATGGGTGAAAGCGGTACTGTAAAAGTCGGGGTTCTCGGGAAGTTCAAAACGATTTTCCAGATGACTGCAATCAGTCTCTTACTTTATGAAAATGATCTCTTTGGCTTGCCTGTGGCCTTAGTGGGTGAATTACTGCTTTACCTGGCCGCTGCGCTGACCCTGTGGTCGATGTGGGAATATTTACATGCCGCGTGGCCTGTCATGAGTCGCGAGAACAACGAATCTTCTGATGACGGCGTCTCCGGTAGCTGAAACTGTATGAATCCCGAACTGGAAGTACGCGAAAGACGTATGTCACCCACCGTCAAAGTTGGTGGTGTACTGATCGGCTCCGGGCATCCGGTCGTGGTTCAATCCATGACTAACACCGATACCGAAGATATCCGCGCAACGGCCAGGCAGATTGCCGAATTGGCACGCGCCGGGTCGGAACTTGTACGTATCACTGTTAACACAGAGAATGCCGCTGCCTCGGTACCCGGAATCATGGAACGTCTGGAAATGATGTCATGTGATGTTCCCGTCGTCGGTGATTTTCATTACAACGGTCACAAACTTTTGCAGCAATATCCCGAATGTGCCCGATTGCTGGCCAAGTATCGTATCAACCCGGGAAATGTCGGTTTTGGTAAAAAGCGCGACGATCAGTTTGCAACCATCGTCGGGCTTGCCATTGAGTATGACAAGCCAGTCAGGATTGGTGTTAACTGGGGCAGTCTGGATCAGCGACTGTTGGCCAGCTTGATGGATATCAATGGCAAACGTAGTTCTCCGGAACCAGCCGATGCAGTGATGCGTGAGGCACTGGTCCGATCTGCCCTTGATAGCGCACAGCAGGCCGAGGAACTTGGTCTGGGACATGACCGGATCATCCTTTCCTGCAAGGTGAGTGGTGTTCAGGATTTAATCCGCGTTTACGGGGATTTGGCAACGCGTTGTGATTACCCATTGCACCTTGGTTTAACCGAGGCGGGTATGGGTAGCAAGGGTATTGTCTCTTCTACCGCCGCGCTCGCAGTGCTATTGCAACAGGGTATTGGCGATACGATCCGTATATCACTGACACCCGAGCCTGGCCAATCAAGAAATGATGAAGTGATCGTTGCACAGGAATTACTGCAAAGTATGGGCTTACGGGCCTTTTCACCGATGGTAACCGCCTGTCCCGGTTGTGGTCGCACAACCAGCACCTTTTTCCAGTCCTTGGCCCTTGACGTCACCAATCATGTGCGTGAACGGATGCCGGAGTGGAAGCTTCAATATGAAGGTGTTGAGAACCTGGATCTCGCAGTCATGGGCTGTATCGTAAACGGCCCGGGTGAAAGCCGGCAGGCCAATATCGGGATCAGTCTTCCGGGCACTGGCGAGTCACCTGTTGCACCTGTATTTATCGATGGTGTGAAGGCCGCCACGCTCAGGGGTGATAATCTTAGTGCTGAATTCCTTGCATTGATTGATAAGTATGTTTCGGAAAAATACAAAAGCATCTGATACAGCTTCCCCCCAGCCAATGGCAGCATTGGCAGACCTCCATGTGCTTTACGAGCAAGCGGTTCAGGATGTGGAAGCGGAAATCAATTTTGTCGAACAGACATGGGCCGAATTGCGGCAACGACCCGCAGTAGTTTTGCGGGAGGATTTCTGCGGCACGGCCAACACCGCCTGTGAATGGGTTATACGGGATGACAATCACCACGCAATCGGTGTTGATCTTGACTCTGACGTTCTCAACTGGGGTCGTTTAAACAGACTCAGCCAACTTGATGAGGAGCAATTGAAGCGTATCGAGTTGCTTAACGAGGATGTAGCGCAGACCTGTCCCGGCCAGGTGGATATCATCCTGGCGATGAACTTCAGTTATTACCTGTTCATGAAGCGGCAAGAGTTACGTGACTATTTTATCAATGTACTTGATGGATTGGTTTCTGACGGTATTTTATTTTTGGATGCCTATGGTGGCTACGAGGCGCCAATGGTTCTGACCGAGTCCCGTGAATGCCAGGATGAAGACGGTAACAAATTTACCTATATCTGGGAGCAGGCATCATTTAATCCCATAGATTCGTCCATGAACTGTCAAATCCATTTTGAGTTTCCCGACGAGTCCCGTATCGACCATGCTTTTGACTATTGCTGGCGCTTATGGACCTTGCCGGAAATTCGTGAAATTCTCTATGAAGCCGGTTTCTCGAAAGTAGATATCTATTGGGAAGGTACCGACGAGGAACAAAACGAAGGTAATGGCATTTATACACCATCGGAAATCGGTGACGCCGATCCGGGTTGGGTATGTTATATCGTCTGCCAGGCCTGAACCAATTCCGATCCGTAGTAGCAGGCTCAACCGCTAAATTACGTCGACCGCATTACCCTGGTACTCAATCTGCCTGGCAAGTAGTTCTGGTTCCATACGGGTAACGACCATCAGGCTGGTGTCACCATCCTCACCGGACTGGCAGTCCACAACAATCGCGTCATAAGATTGATCGTCACCAATCAAGCTGATTTTATCCATCAGGCCCGGACAAACGGTTGGTTTGCAGTTAAGCAGGCGGGGGTGGCGTTTTACCTTTCCCAGGTAATGTGTACGAGCGACGATTTCCTGGCCCGGGTAACAACCCTTGCGAAAATTGACAGCGCCAAGTTGGTCAAAGCCAAGCATTTGTGGCAGGAACTGACCGCTGGTTTCCGTGCTTAACCAGCAGACTCCTCTTTGCAGCTCTGATGTCCTCCAGCCATCCGATAGTTTGGTGTCGTGACCTGGAGCTTTGGCACGACTTATGATCGCAAGTTGCTGACCACTTCCTGGCAACGGGATGACGATCGTCGAACTTACCTCATGGTCTGACGAATTATCTTCGAATAGAACTGCTACCACCTTTTCAGTCAGAACCTCAGTATCCACCTGTGAACGCATCACATACATCTTCAAACGCCTGGCAATTGAATCGGCGAGGGCTTGCGAGAGAATGACGAAATAATCATTGCCAACTTTGCTGACCAGCATCAGCGCCAGTACCCGTCCTTTGGGTTCGCAGTAACAGGCAAATACTGACTCCCCGGATGATAAGGCCAGGACATCAGAGCTGACCTGATTGTGCAAAAAATCACCGGCATCAGCACCACTGAAGCAAATGGCTGACAGGTAGGGAAGTGCGATCATTGGAGTGGGTTTCCTGTTCTTACTTGTAAATGATGTCCACTCGCATTTTACGGCACAATTCAATCTATAAAAAGATAAAGTGGACTCGCATGGTACCGCCTTTTGCCGTTACAATTCATGATTGGAGAAATTGACCGGGGTGCGGGGAGGTAATCAGTGAAGAATGACCAGTCAAAATCCTCGCGCGCCTCGTCAAATCCCTCCGCGAAAACCTCGAAGCAAGAACATCCAGTCCGTACAACCACCGAGAAGCCCACTGAAGTGGGTGGCCCGAAAGGTCCCGAGCCCACGCGCTATGGTGACTGGCAACAAGCTGGTCGTTGTACCGATTTTTGACTCACAATCCAGGGAGTAAAGGCAGCTAATAATGAGTACCTCAAAACGCCCAATGTCACCCTATATGCTGGGGCCATATTACAAGTTCCAGATTACCTCGGTCCTGTCAATTCTCAACCGCCTTACCGGTGTGTTTATGTCGGTTGTAACTTTACCGTTATTGCTTTGCTGGCTGATTGCCCTGGCAAGTGGTGCAGATGAGTTTGCAGCCGTAAGCGCATGGCTGGGTAGTGGTCTGGGCAAGCTCGTCATCGCAGCTAGCGTCTTCAGTTTCAGTTTTCACCTGTTTGGCGGAATCCGTCACCTGATCTGGGATGCCGGTTGGATGATGGAGATGCCACAGGTGCGTATGTCCGGTTGGCTGGCCATCATTGGCTCGGTAGTACTGACACTCATCGTAATTGGAGCAGGCTTATGAGTATGCAGAATCCTCTGGCCCGGGTCCGTGGTAAGGGTAGTTCAGGTGGGGGTGCTCACCATTGGCGTTCACAGCGTTACTCTGCGCTGATCCTTCTTTTATTAACGAGCTGGGTTTTGTGGCTGGGTATTTCGCTGGCTGGCGCAGACTATTCAACGGCCAAAATCGCCATGTCATCACCGCTCAATGCAGGTATGACCATATTGATGGCCGGTACCGTTTTTTATCACACGCACCTTGGTTTACAGGTCGTGATTGAGGATTATGTACATATCGCAGCATTGGAATTTGCATTGTTGATATTTGTGCGTTTTGCCTGTCTTGTCGCATTCTTGATCAGTGCCATCGCAGCTCTGAAACTGGTACTGGGAGCCTGAACCATGAGTAACGGTTATTCAATTACAGAACATAAATATGATGTCATTGTAGTGGGTGCTGGCGGTGCCGGTTTACGCGCGACCATGGGGCTTGCTGCAACCGGTTTAAAAACCGCATGTATTTCCAAGGTTTTCCCGACCCGCAGCCACACCGTGGCAGCACAGGGTGGTATGTCTGCCGCACTCGGCAACATGGGTGAAGACGACTGGCGTTGGCATATGTACGACACCATCAAGGGCTCGGACTGGCTGGGTGACCAGGATGCGATCGAGTATATGTGCCGGGAAGCCGTGCCTGCAGTGATTGAACTGGAACATTATGGTGTACCGTTCTCACGTACGGAAGACGGCAAAATTTACCAACGGCCATTTGGCGGTATGACTACCCATTACGGTGAGGGAACTGCACAGAGAACCTGCGCGGCAGCCGATCGTACCGGACATGCCATTTTGCACACCCTGTATCAACAGGCACTGAAACATGACGCGACGTTTTTTATTGAGTATTTCGCGCTTGACCTGTTGATGGATGATGACGGTGTATGCCGGGGCGTACTGGCCTGGGATCTCGCCGAAGGTACATTACACCTGTTCCGGGCACACGCCGTGATCCTGGCTACCGGTGGCTATGGCCGCACCTATTTCTCATGCACGTCGGCTCACACTTGCACCGGTGACGGCAATGGCATGGTTTTACGCGCCGGCCTGCCATTGCAGGATATGGAATTCATTCAGTTCCATCCAACCGGTGTTTATGGCGCCGGTGTCTTGATTACAGAGGGAGTTCGAGGTGAGGGTGGTTTCCTGACCAATTCGGAAGGCGAGCGTTTTATGGAACGATATGCGCCCAATGCCAAAGATCTTGCTTCACGTGATGTGGTCAGTCGTTCAATGACCATTGAGATCAGGGAAGGACGTGGTGTTGGTCCCAAGAAGGACCATATACATCTGAACCTGCAACACCTGGGTGCTGATGTTATCAACAAGCGTTTGCCGGGTATTGCCGAGAGCGCAGAGATTTTTGCCGGTGTGGATGTCACCAAGGAACCTATTCCAGTCATTCCCACCTGTCACTACAACATGGGTGGCGTTCCTACGAACTACCACGGTGAAGTGGTGCATATGAAAGATGGCGACCCCGATGCAGTGGTCCCGGGCTTGTTTGCCATCGGTGAAGCAGCCTGTGTTTCCGTTCATGGCGCTAACCGCCTGGGTTCAAACTCGCTTCTGGACCTGATTGTTTTTGGCCGGGCCGTTGCGCATCGTTGTGCGGAAGTGATCAAGCCCAATCAGCGTCATGACAACCTGGACCAGAAGATCGTGGATGACCTGGTCGCAGATTTTGATGGTATACGTCACGCTGACGGTAAAAACAGCGCAGCCAGCATCAGGGATGAAATGCAGCAGGTTATGCAAAATAACGCCGCTGTATTCCGTACCGGTGAGGTACTGGAGGAAGGCAGCAAATTGATTTCTGAGGTTTATGAAACCTTCAAAGACCTCAAGGTCAGCGACCGTTCCATGATCTGGAACTCCGATCTTGTCGAAACGCTGGAATTACGTAATCTGTTGGGTTGCGCAATGGTGAGTATGTCAGGTGCGGCAAACCGGAAAGAAAGCCGGGGCGCACACGCCCGTGAAGATTATCCTGACCGGGATGATGAAGACTGGATGAAACACACCCTGGCAAGCCTGGATGAATCCGGTAGCGTGTCTATCGACTACAGGCCCGTGCATCTGTACACACTGACAGATGACGTCGAGGTTGTCCCACCCAAACCACGTGTATATTGAGAGGCAGGAATCCCAATGCTCGAATTAAGATTACCCCCTGAATCCCGCCCGCAAAAAGGACAGAAGTTTTCTGCGCCCGAGGGTTCAAGCAATACCCGCACTTTTCATGTTTACCGGTGGGATCCTGATAAGGGTGAGAACCCCTGTATCGAAAGTTATGAAATTGACCTGGATGATTGCGGGCCGATGGTGCTGGATGCCATTCTCAAGATCAAGAACGAAATTGATCCATCACTGACGTTCCGCCGGTCCTGCCGGGAAGGTATTTGCGGCTCTTGTGCAATGAATATCGACGGCACCAATACGCTGGCGTGCACCAAGCCGATTAGCTCGATCTCCGGCGACGTGAAAATCAACCCGCTGCCTCATCTGGAGGTGGTCAAAGATCTGGTGCCGGACATGACCCATTTCTATGCCCAGTACGCCAGCATCAAGCCATGGATTCGTACCCAAAGCGTGCCTTTGCCAGACCAGGAAAGATTACAATCTCAGGAAGACCGTGAAAAACTTGATGGCTTGTACGAATGTATTTTGTGTGCCTGTTGCTCTACTTCCTGCCCCAGTTATTGGTGGAACGGCGACCGCTATCTTGGCCCGGCGATACTATTGCAGGCATACCGCTGGCTGGTGGATAGCAGAGACGAAGATACCGGTGAACGACTGGATGAGCTGGATGACCCGTTCAGGCTTTATCGATGTCACACTATTATGAATTGTACTTCTACCTGTCCCAAGGGATTGAACCCGGCTAAAGCCATTGCAGAAACAAAGAAGATGCTTCTGGAAAGGCAAGGAGCCTGAGTTTGTCAGTGTTCTATGTGTAGTGGTCAGGACAGGGTTAGAAAGCTGCGGTGGCAAAGCCGTCGCGGCATGAAAGAACTGGACGTACTTTTTGAAGCGTTTTTTGTGACCCAGGCTGAACCCTTGCTTGAGGGAGCCTGGCCAGAACTCGAAGTGCTGCTGGGACAAGAGGATGACGTTTTATTTGACTGGGTTTCCGGCAGAGATTTACCAGCAGACCCTGCCTTACTGGATTTAATTAAGACCTTGACCAATGCTACTTAACAGACCAGTCAAATTGAGAGTTTCCAGCGCAAGTGATTTTATGCTGCCTGTTGGTCTGCTTAGCGTACTGCTTGTGATTGCAGCATTGATCAGCCCTTATCCCGTTGTGTTGTCTTTAGTTGTCATTGCTTCGGTCGGGGTTGGGTGGACAGCAACTATATTAAAGTTTTCTAAATCAACTAAGGTAAAATTGACCTTGGTCATTTTTCCCGATGGAAGGGTCCGTTTAGAATCTGATCAGTCAGATACAATTGAGGGTTTTCTGGATGGTCAGCAATGGTCTACCAGTTGGATTAGCGTATTGCGAGTTGTCGATGGGGGCAGGGTGCGCAAACTGCTGATTCGGTCCAGCTGTCAACGGCCAAAGGATAATTTTCGGCGCCTGAATATGTGGCTTCGACAAGGCTTGAACTCCAGCACATGAGAATAGCAGGTGTTGGAAAATTGACCCGTTAAGCGGGTTTGGTATGAGGTTTCCGGGGTGCATTCAGGAAACATCAGCGGTGACGGTCCAGGTTTGGGTTGTCACGTTATTTTTAAAAAGTGAGGAAAGAGTTCAATCATGACTTACAACGACAAAGTTGTCAGACAATTCGTCATAGCGACGATCCTCTGGGGCATTGTGGGAATGCTTGTGGGTGTCATTATTGCTGCGCAATTATGGCTGCCCATATTGAATCTCGACATACCCTGGTTGACGTATGGACGTTTGCGTCCGCTTCATACCAACGCTGTCATTTTCGCCTTTGGCGGGAGTGGTCTGATAGGTACTTCCTTGTACGTTGTACAAAGAACCTGTCATGTTCGCCTGATTTCCGACAAATTGGCAAGCCTTGTTTTCTGGGGTTGGCAGTTGGTTATCGTGGCAGCGGCCGTAACCCTTCCGCTGGGCTGGACCCAGGGCAAGGAATACGCTGAACTCGAATGGCCAATTGATATTCTGATCACACTGGTATGGGTGGCCTATGCCGTGCTGTTTTTCGGAACGATTGTAAAACGCCGGGTCAGTCACATTTACGTGGCCAATTGGTTTTATGGCGCTTTCATCCTGACCATTGCGGTACTTCATATCGTTAATAACCTGTCGTTACCGGTTGCCATTGACAAGTCCTACCCAATCTATACAGGCACAGTCGATGCGATGGTGCAGTGGTGGTACGGCCACAATGCAGTGGGCTTTTTCCTGACGGCCGGTTTCCTCGGAATGATGTATTACTTTGTTCCCAAACAGGCTGAAGGACCGGTTTATTCATACCGCTTGTCGATTGTGCATTTCTGGGCGCTGATTGCCATCTACATGTGGGCAGGACCTCATCACCTTCACTACACGGCCTTGCCCAACTGGGTTCAGTCAATTGGTATGGTTTTTTCACTGATCCTGCTTGCACCGAGTTGGGGCGGCATGATCAACGGCATCATGACTTTGTCGGGCGCTTGGCACAAGCTACGCACCGATCCGGTTTTGAAGTTCATGATCGTGGCGCTGAGTTTCTACGGTATGTCGACGTTTGAAGGGCCAATGATGTCGATCAAGACGGTTAATGCATTGAGTCACTATACCGATTGGACTATCGGTCACGTGCATTCAGGTGCACTCGGCTGGGTTGCAATGATGACCATCGGGTCGATTTATTGCCTGATCCCGCGGTTGATCGGTGAAAAGGAAATGTACAGCATCAAGGCCATTGATATCCACTTCTGGACATCAACGATTGGTGTGGTGATGTACATCACTTCCATGTGGATCGCCGGTGTCATGCAAGGCTTGATGTGGCGTGCGTTTAATGATGACGGCACATTGACATACAGCTTCATCGAAAGTCTCGTGGCAACCAAGCCGTATTACGCGGTGAGATTGATGGGTGGTTTGTTATTCCTCTCAGGTATGTTTTTCATGGCATGGAATACATGGAAAACACTTGGTAATAAGGAAATGAAACCGATTCCTGCCTCAGAACCTGCAATTTGGGGAGACCACTAATGAGCACAGGACACAAAAAACTCGAAACAAATATCAGCCTCATGGCTATATTTATCATCATCGCAATCAGTCTTGGCGGGCTGGTCGAAATTGTTCCATTGATGTTTATGGATCAGGTCAGGCAGCCGGCTGAGGGGATAAAACCATACCCTGCGCTGGAGCTTGCCGGTCGCGATGTATATGTGCAAGAAGGATGTTACAACTGCCATTCACAAATGATTCGTCCGTTCCGCAGTGAGACCGAGCGTTACGGGCCATATTCTGTCGCTGGCGAGTCCGTTTATGACCGCCCGTTCCAGTGGGGTTCCAAGCGTACCGGGCCTGACCTGGCGAGGGTAGGTGGCCGTTATAGTGATGAGTGGCATTACATTCACCTGAACAATCCACGTGACGTGGTACCTGAGTCCAATATGCCGAATTATGGCTGGCTATCAGACAGAATGGTCGATGGTGCTCTTGTACAAAAGAAAATGCGTGCTTTGAACGCCCTCGGTGACCCGTATTCGGAAGAGGATATTGCGGCTGCACCATCGGTGGTGGCTGGTAAAACCGAGATGGATGCTGTTATTGCATATTTGCAAAGCCTTGGTCATGCCAGGAGTGGGCGCTGAAATGGATATTAATATTATCCGCGGCGTCATTCTTCTGGTCTTGGTTTTTTCTTTCCTGGGCCTATGGGCCTGGGCATGGAGCAGCAAACGTAAGTCGGCATTTCACGATGCCAGCATGCTGCCCCTGGAAGAAGACAAGGGCGTAATTCCGAACGATATAGACCCTACTGATGAGACCCGGTCAACGGGAGAGGGAGTGAGTCATGTTAACTAGTTTCTGGCACTGGTATGTCATTATCATCACCATTGGCACCATTCTGGGTTGTTTCTGGCTATTACAATGGACCAAGGGTGTTTCCAATCGCGATGAAGAAGGCGATGGAACAGGTACGACCGGTCACGTATGGGACGAGGACCTGGTAGAGCTTAATAATCCACTGCCAAGATGGTGGTTGCAGTTGTTTTATGGAACCATTGTTTTTGCTTTCGTTTATATGGTTTTATTCGGTGGCTTCGGCAATATTGCCGGCGTTCTGGATTGGTCCCAGGAAGGTCAATACGAAGCAGAAATGAAAACCGCAACCGAGGCACAGGAGGCCATATTTGCGCGTTACAGGGAGATGGACAATGAAACCCTGATAGCGAATGCCGAGGCCAATGCGACGGGTCAAAGACTGTATGCTAATAGTTGTGCAATGTGTCACGGGTCTGATGCACGCGGCGCACGTGGCTTCCCGAACCTGACCGACGATGACTGGTTGTATGGCGGCAGTTTTGACACCATCATGCAAACGCTCGAGAACGGCCGTGCTGGCATCATGCCGGTGATGGTTGCTGGTCTTGATGACAAAGCCATCGGTGAGTTGGTGGTTTATGTGCAAAGCATGTCCGGTCAAAAGGCTGATGCAGTCATGGCCGCAAATGGCAAAAAGAACTTTGATATGTTGTGTGTAGCCTGTCATGGGGCAGATGGTAGTGGCAACCAGGCACTGGGTGCTCCCCGTCTGAATGATCAGATATGGTTATATGGCGGTGAACCTGAAACCATCAGGAAAACACTGACGGAAGGTCGCAATGGCAATATGCCGGCGCATAAGGATCTATTAAGTGAAGACCGGCGTCGACTGATTACTGCTTATGTGTTGAGCCTGTCAGAGTAGACGACAGGTGGAGTAGCGGTAACAATGAAGACAGAACACCCGGTTAACCGGCGATGGACTATGCGGCAGCGCGATTGGGCTGTCGTATTCTGGATTGCCTTCCTGTCAGCAGCGGCGGGTGCCTTTGTGCTGTTCGGACTGGTTAACCCTCTGGATATGGTCAACAACTGGGCGGATCAATTTGATATCGGTATGAAGCTTGCTTACGGACTCGCATTTGCATTCCTGTATATTGTCTGCCTGATGGCATCTGCGTTAACCATGTTCATGATCCGAACCGGTCCGTCTCGCGGACACGCCACGGGTAAAGGAAATCGTGCTATTCCGGAAGTTCATGACCCGTCACAATCCAATCCGGATATTGACGGCGAGGATTGGAAATGAGCCAGGCTCAGGATGATAGTGCCTCACTATATCGAAAAGACCCAAAAGTTTATCCACGCGATGTAAAAGGAAGTTTTGCGAGTTTACGCAAACTTGCAGTTATTGTTTTATTGGGTTTGTATTACATACTGCCGTGGCTTAACTGGGGTGGTCACCAGGCGATACTTTTCGATCTTCCGGCCCGAAAGTTCTATATCCTGGGTCTTACATTCTGGCCGCAGGATTTTATATTTCTGACCCTGATGTTAATCATCGCTGGTCTCTCGCTGTTTTTTGTAACAGCCGTGGCAGGGCGGTTATGGTGTGGTTATGCCTGCCCGCAAACCGTCTGGACCGAAGTGTTTTTATGGATGGAACGTTGGGTTGAGGGTGACCGAAATAAGCGCATCAAGCTGGATGCTTCCCCGTGGAACGCCAATAAGATCCTGCGAAAATCCTCCAAGCAAATTTTATGGATCGGTTTTGCATTGTGGACCGGTTTTACCTTTGTAGGTTTTTTCACACCCATCCGGGGGTTGGGGCAATCGCTTATTAGCTTCCAACTCGGTGGTTGGGAGACTTTTTGGTTGATTTTCTACAGCTTTGCCACCTATGGCAACGCCGGTATCCTGCGTGAGCAGGTATGTAAGTATATGTGTCCCTATGCGCGCTTTCAGAGTGCGATGTTCGACAAGGACACTCTTGTCATTGCCTACGATGAAGCGCGTGGGGAGCCTCGCGGAGGTCGCAGCAAAACGGTTAACCCGGCAGAAAAAGGGCTGGGAGACTGCATTGGCTGTACGCTTTGTGTTCAGGTGTGTCCAACCGGAATTGATATCCGGGAAGGCTTGCAGATTGAGTGTATCGCCTGTGCAGCCTGCATTGATGTCTGTGATCAGGTCATGGAGAAGATGGACTACAAAAAGGGTCTGATCAGCTATACCACCGAACATAGACTTAGTGGTAATGAATCACACATATTTCGGCCGCGTATCCTTGTCTACGCAACCCTGTTGTTGATCTTGATTGCCGGGCTTATTTATTCGGTCAATGACCGCGTGTTGTTACGAGCTGACCTGCTGCGTGACCGCAATGCACTTTATCGCGAACTGCCGGGCAATATTATTGAGAACGTCTATACGCTCAAACTAATTAATATGGACTTTAAACCCCACCGGTATAAGATCGAAGTCCTGAATAATGACAACATGACGTTGCTTATCTCACCGGAACCCAGACTTGAATCTGAAGAGGTAGGTAATTTCATATTACGTATGCAGGCACCTGAAAACGCCGGTCGTGGTTCCATGAAAGTTGACGTGCGCTTTTCAACCCTGGATGAACCCATTATCGAACGTACTGTCAGCGCCCGCTTCCTGATGCCGTTTGACTAGGAGACTATCCCTCAGCTATGACCCCAACTCAACAACCGCAAAAAAATGAACCGTTGCCCGTAGAGAACGTACCGTGGTTCAAACAATTCTGGCCCTGGTTTATTATCGCGTTGCCCGCAGCGGCAGTGATTGCGAGCTTCGTTACCTTGTGGATTGCTATCAGTAATCCGGATCAAGTGATTGTGACCGACGACGAATACCGGCAGTTGAAAAGTGAGTTGAAGGCCCAGCCCCCTAAAAAAGCTGAAACCACCGAAGCTGACCCCAGCTCAAGCTAGAGCAATGACTGAAAATTCAAGGTCGTGTTTCCATTGCGGAGAACCCGTTCCATCTGCGTGTGATCTGAGTGTTGAAATTGAAGGGCAGTTGGAGCCAGTTTGCTGTAGTGGTTGTGAGGCTGTAGCCAAGCTGATATTGCAGTCAGGACAGTCGCGTTACTATCAGTTTCGTACCGAGAAGGCCCTCAAACCGGCAGAAGAGGATGCGGATATCGAGGCTGCCTGGGGACGTTATGATGAGCGATTTTCACTATGGGGCAGCCCTTTAAAGAATGGTCGTTATGAGTTGCTGCTGCAAGTCGAGGGAATACGCTGTGCAGCCTGTGCATGGTTAATCAGAAGTCAGTTGGAAGCACGTGAGGGCATTGACCAGGTTCAGGTTGATGTTGCAACCGGTTTTGTGCGAATCAACTGGCAACCGGACAAGCTGAAGCTCAGCAGGGTTGCCGCAATTCTCGCCGGTGTCGGATACCGGCCACATCTTCCGCTATCGGGCGCAGAAGCCATGGGCCGGCAGCACGAGCGTCGTGACGCCCTGAAGCGCCTGGGTGTGGCGGGCCTCGGTATGATGCAGGTAATGATGTATGCCGCAGGACTCTATGCAGGTGATGCCCTGGGTATCTCAGAAGGTCCCGAACGGTTTTTGCAATGGATTAGCCTGATCGTTACAACTCCGGTCCTGATCTACTCGGGCCGGGTGTTTTACAGCAGTGCCTGGCGTAGTCTGTCCCATCGGAGGGTGGGCATGGATGTACCGGTTGCGCTCGCTATTTCTATAGCATTTATAATGAGTTGCATTAACTTCTTAACCGGTAATGGTCATGTGTATTTTGATTCGGTGGTCATGTTTATCTTTTTCCTTTCATTGGGAAGATACGCAGAACTGGTTATCCGTCATCAAAACCTTCAAACGGGTCTCGCGCTTGCCCGCCTATTGCCCGAGTGGGCTGAACTGTTGCGAGACGGTGAATCCGAACAGGTGCTGGCCGCTGATTTACGTATCACTGACCAGGTCCGGGTGAGGGCAGGGCAAACCTTTCCTGCCGATGGACTGCTGATTCGTGGGTCTACTGAGGTTGATGAGGCACTGCTGACCGGGGAATCAAGACCGGTGGAAAAACACATTGGTGACGTTGTGATAGCCGGCAGTATTAACCGTACACAGACAGTGGAGGTTGAGGTGAGCCGGGATCCTGATGATTTCACAGTTTCGGTAATGGGGCGCATGCTGCTGAAATCACAAACACATCGAAGTCGTTACACGCGACTCTCAGAACGTTACGCCGGCTGGTTTGTGGCCATTGTACTGATAGTTGCCAGCCTGACGGCATTGTGGTGGCTTAATCATGATATGGCGATGTTGTTTCCTGCAACCCTCGCTGTGCTGGTGATCAGCTGTCCTTGTGCATTGTCACTGGCTACACCGGCTGCAATTGCATCTTCGAGCCGGGCCTTGCTAGAACAGGGTGTGCTTTTAACCCGCAGTGCAGCGCTCGAGGTTCTGGGAAGTATCGACACCATTGTTTTTGATAAGACAGGGACTTTGACGAGTGGCTCACCGTCAATTGTTAACACGGTCGTTAACCCATCACGCGAAGGGTTTGATGCCGATACTGTATTGCGCATTGCCGCACTTTTGGAGGTTGATTCCTCTCACCCTGTTTCAAGGGCGTTTGCGGACATAACGGTTGACCGCGACTTGGTTACGGGTATTGTCAATCATGAGAATGGTGTTGAGGGCAGAGTGGGTCAAGACCGCTTTCGGCTGGGTAATGCGGCCTTCACCGAGGTTAATGTTATTGATTTTAGCGGAGGTCTTGGCAGGTTATGGTTGGCTGATGAAACCGGTTGGATCGCACGATTTGACCTTGACGATGGATTGCGCGACTCAGCCATTGAAACCATGTCAGCTTTACAAGAACGTGGTTTGGAATTGATTATACTTTCCGGTGATCATGAGCAGGCTGTTGCCTCTGCAGCAAAGCGCACAGGGATAAAAACCTGGCTTTCCGAGCAGACACCCGGAATGAAAATGGACTACCTGGAATCCCTGCAAGCTGAAGGTAAAACAGTCTTAATGGTAGGTGATGGCGTCAACGATGCACCGGTACTTTCCGTAGCAAATGTGTCCATGACCGTGTCGGGTGCGAGTGAGCTGGCCAACAGTACGGCCGATTTCATTATGACAGGTATGTCTCTAATAAATATAAAGAATATCCTTGAATCAGGCGACATGACCCGCTCGGTTATTAGTCAAAACCTGTTGTGGGCACTTACGTATAATCTGCTGGCTGTACCGTTCGCTGCTGCAGGCTTAATCGTACCCTGGATGGCGGCACTGGGCATGTCATTGAGCTCCCTGTTAGTAGTACTGAATTCAGGCCGTCTGGCAAGACGTAGGGTGGCGAAGAAACCCCAAATTCAACCAAGGTTAGTCACACAATGAGTATCTTATATGTCTTGATTCCTTTGGCTGTTATGTTGCTTGCTCTAGCCGTCTGGGCCTTGTTATGGGCCATTAAAAACGGCCAGTTTGATGACCTGGAAACGCATGGCTGGAGCGTGGTTTTGGATGACGATCAAAAGCCGCCTCCTATGGATGACACTGAAGATAAACCAAATAAAGAAGAGTAATTACAATGACATATGTTATTGATCTCTCCGCCTTGTTTACAGCATTTTTAGTCGGTTTGTTAGGCAGTGGTCACTGTTTCGGCATGTGTGGCGGAATCGCCGCCGGTTTAGGTACGTTACCCGTTGGCGGTGAAGCGCAAGACGAACAGAAGCCACAGATGTCATCCGCAGTTCTGTTCAATATCGGACGTATTCTGAGTTACGCGTTTCTGGGCTTGCTTTCTGCCTGGTTGCTGGCAAGCCTGGGGCACGCGTTGAATGTACCTAAATGGAGCATGATTCTTCGTTTTGTTACGGCAGTAATGATTTTTCTGATTGGTGTGCAGTTCCTGTTCAATTGGCAAACACTGGCGGTTATCGAACGCCTTGGTTCGAAAGTATGGAAATTGATTCTACCGATTGCTGTGCGTGCCGGGAGCATGCCTGGTGGTAGCGGACGTTTGGCATTGGGCTTGTGCTGGGGGCTTTTACCATGCGGATTGGTCTACAGCGTGCTTCTGACAGCTGCCGCCGCTGGTTCACCTGTTTCCGGCGTCGGTGTGATGCTAGCGTTCGGTGCGGGCACTTTACCATCCATGCTGGGCATGAGCATGGCGGCACCAGCGCTGGCGGCGATACTTAACGACAAGTGGACCAGAAAGCTTATGGGGGCGGCTTTGATCTTGCTGGCTGTTCTAAGTGTGTCGTTAATGGCTGTAAAGATGCAGGGCAAGGGTTCGCACATGCATGCAGATTCGGAACGTTCTCATTTTTCTACTCACATAGCGGTTGTGATTTTTGAACAGGACACAACACGCAACAGCGGATAAACGAAAAACCGTTATCTCGGATTTGGTGGAGTAGGCCTCACTAACCTTCATATCTCATTTATTTAATTGCGTATAATGTATATTATGTTAAATAGAATGTGTGTTTAGGTCGATATATGCGCACGGAGAAGTGTTTGCTCTGCTCTGACCATAAGACACCCTGGCTCGTTCAGGCTTGGTTTATCGGTGGTTTTTCGGATGTACGGATGGCTGATGATAGCTCCTGACTATACTGTTTTTAAGTATATATATGTTTTGAATACAGTGTTTTACGGTGCTTATCTAGAGTCTCTATCTGTAAAACAGCATGCAAGCATACTCACCTATGCGCTTAGGTTATGAGTGAGAAGTAGTGATATTGAGGTCTACAGGCCTCACTTTTGCTGTGCTTTGTTGTTCTAACGACTTTTAGAAGCACTATTTAGGGATTTAGACGAGCACGCCAGTTCAATCTAACTATGTAACAATAGCCACCGTATCCCCGCAATACGAAATGAGAGTGACTGATGAAAGTCAAAACATTGATTCTGAGCTTAATAGTAGGCACTGCCCTTCTGTTTGGTAGTTCTCAAGCGCAGGACCTCCCTGAGGGTTACTGGAGTCTTGAGCAAGCGAACGAAGTGCAAAATAAAACCCGTACGGTGGTGCTTGACCCAGATCTCTCTTCTTTAAGCGACGCAGAGAAAGCTGTAACCGCAAAACTGATATCTGTTGGTCATATTTTCAACCGAATTTATCAGAATTCCCTCCATCCACAGGCTCTTGAGTCACTTCGGAGTCTAAAAAGCTTGCACAAGGGCGGTAAGCACACAGCTGCGTTGCTGGATATCTACTATCGATCCGGTGGACCAATTACAACCACGCTTGATAACAGGCGTGATCCTTTTTTACCGGTAAATGACGAGGAGCCAGGTAAAAATGTCTATCCAACAGGTATGACTAGTGAACTGTTGGACCCCTTTATTGAAACCCGGCCAGAGCTTGCATCGCAGTTGCTTGACGTCCGCACGGTTGTTCGGGCCAGTTCAGACGAAAATATTCAACGTGACTTGCGTATGCTTGACCGTTTTCCAGTATTGGATGGTTTACATCCTGGTTTACGTTCCCGTTTGAACGCCTTGAATGCGGGTAATGACGATGCGCCCTGGTACGCCCTTCCCTACTCTGTTCGCTGGGCTCCAGACATCATGCAAGCCTACACATTGCTGCTGGCTGCTGCCGATGATATAGCCTCCGAGGACCCGGATTTCGCAGCGTATCTAACTTTGCGAGCCAGGGACATCATAAGCGATGATTATGAAGCGGGTGATGCAGCCTGGGTCCGGGGCCGTTTTCGAAACATGAATGCCCAAATCGGCAGTTACGAGGTTTATGCTGATTCACTTTACGGTGTGAAGTCGTTCTTTAGTTTAAATGTACTTTTGCGCGACAAGGCAAAGAGCGATGAACTTTCTGCCGCATTGGGAGGCTTGCAGAGCATTCAAGACAGCTTGCCGGTCGCCTCAGACCGAAAGATTCAGAACGATATTTCCGTTGGCGTCTATAACATCGTTGCCGATTTTGCCCAGTCCCGGGGTGCAAATACAGCCACAATCCTACCCAACGACGCTGATCACACCCGCAAGTACGGTCGTACCATCCTGCTGCGTTACAACATAATGGCGAACCCGGGACTGTTCGAGGATAGAAAAGAGGCATTTCAGACAGCGGTTGAGGCCAAACACGCCAACGACCTGACACTGGACGGCCCGTTTTACCGCACGCTCTGGCACGAAGTCGGTCATTACCTTGGTGTAGACAAGACCAGCGATGGTCGTGAATTGAATGCAGCATTGTCACCCTGGGGCAGTCACTATGAGGAGATGAAGGCCGATCTTGTGTCTGCTTTCACATCGGCTCACCTGAACGCAAACGGAGAAATGAGCGACGAGGTATTTCGATCGGTTCAGGCTGCAAGTATCTTACGGGTTTTGCAGAAAAACCAACCACGTACCAAGGATCAGCCATACCAGACCATGCAACTGATGCAGCTAAACTATTTTCTCGAACATGGTTTGCTCAGTTATGACCCATCAAGCGCAAGTTTGGAAATTCATTATGACCGTTATAATGAAGTCGTCGGCCAAATGCTGGGTGATGTACTCAGCATTCAACAGCAAGGTGATAGTCAGCTTGCGGGCGAATTCATTGAAAAGTACGTCAATTGGACTCCCGAGCTTCATGACCGGTTGGCGAAACGCCTGCGTGACTCGAGCCGTTATCGTTTTGTAATGGTCCGTTACAAAGCGCTGGACAAGGACCTGTAGTAATATCCGCAAAGCATTAAACCAACAGTTGGCATTAAAACATGAACAATAAATCAGACAAAACTGTAAGAATTATCGGTGTACCAATGGATCTCGGTGCCAGCCGCCGTGGTACAGACGTGGGTCCATCCGCGATGCGAGTTGCCGGCCTGGGCGCTGCCATACGTAAAATGGGTTATACACTTGCACGCGAAGAGGATATCTTCGTTCCCGCCATGGAAACGCGCCCACCAGAGGACAGCGAGGCCCGCTTTAAGCCGCAAATTCTAAGTGTATGCACAGAGCTGGCTGGCCGGGTGAAAGAGCTAATGGATGACGGAGAGTTCCCACTGGTTATTGGTGGTGATCATTCAATCGCAATGGGCACTGTAGCAGGTGTCTCCGCCCATTACCGGGATCGTGGTAAAGCAATGGGTTTGATCTGGTTTGACGCCCATGGCGATATGAACATCCCCGGTGTATCACCCAGTGGCAATATTCACGGTATGCCATTGGCCCACCTACTCGGCCGCGGTGATCCGGATCTCGCCGGCATTCTCGGTTTCAGCCCAAAACTGGACCCTGACAAAGTGGTGTTAATTGGAATACGCGACATTGATGGCGGGGAACGTAAAATCATCAATGATTCCGGCATCCATGTCTTCACCATGCGTGATATCGACGAGCACGGCATGGCCAAGGTGGCACGCAGAGCCATGGAGATTGTCACCAATGGAACAGATGGCTTCCACCTCAGCTTTGACGTTGATGGCTGTGATCCTTCCGTCATTCCAGGGTCAGGGACACTTGTGCCAGGTGGTGTGCGTTACCGGGAAGCGCATTTACTGCTGGAATATTGCGCTGACTCCCGCCAGATGACATCGATGGAAGTGGTTGAATTAAACCCGTTTATGGATCACAAGAACATCAGCGCTGAACGCACGCTTCGCCTGATTACAAGTGCATTGGGAAAAAGCATTCTCTAGAAGTTACAATACAGGTACAATGCGCACTGCACAGCGCCCGGGTGGCGAAATTGGTAGACGCAAGGGACTTAAAATCCCTCGGTAGAAATACCGTGCCGGTTCGATTCCGGCCCCGGGCACCATCTTAAAAGCAATATATTCAATAGCTTATACCTGTTTCAGCGTAACTGCTGATGTATAGCTGCATTCGTAAATGTCACTTAGCAAAGGTTTTAGTAAAGGTTGTGCAAGGTTCAATACAGGAAAAGAGCCGCCAGTGATTGACGGCTCTATCTCAGTGTCACTAGTTTTCACAAATGATACTTATTAAAGATCAGCCGTGTGCTGGCAATCCCTGAAGGATTAACCTGCCCTCCCTGTGATTGACCCGTATCAAATACCCCTCGCCTGGTTTAGCCTTCTTTAGCTTTCGTTAAAAACAAGAAGAGCTGTGCCAATAACATACCGATTACTAGACCACCTACATTGGCGGCCAAATCCAACCATTCGCCATAACGATTAGCGTAAGGTTGAATTAATTCAATCGCGCCACTGTAACAAATAAAAAAAACTGCAAAGAGCCAGCGGTATCTATGCTGCTTAATGGCTATTGGGAACATCAACAAGGCATAGGCAATGAAATGATGGGTTTTGTCAGTGCCCGGTACGGTCGGTAACTCCGCGATAGGCCATAAGGACAATAATGTGATCATCGTCAAAATGAGCATGGTCAAAGCAAGATAAAAACGACTAATGAAATTGATAAATATCTGCATAGTGAACAGCATGATTAGGTGAATATCAGCAAATAACGAAGATTATCTGTACTGCATTATAAAGGCTTGTAATTTAGCAAGTGTGATAACCGATACCGGGATAGCCGAAAAAGCGTTCACGATGGACCGAGTTACTCCTTCCCATGACCCACATCAACGCCCTCGGAAATTGTCCTGTTTGGCAGTTAATAATGGCCTAAAAAACTCATTGAACAGGCTACCTATGGGCAGGTGTTGTTTCGAGCAGCAATGGAGTTTGCAGCGCCCTGTAACGGCCTTAAAGACCTGAAGAAGATGATTGATTCAAAGAACGAATCTGGTGCTTCCTGATACTTCCCTTGCTCAAAAAACTCGAGTCCGGAAAGATAGGCCACCTGACACGGTGAGAAAGCGCCGAGATCCATCTGGAACTGGCCCATACTACTAAAAGTGATCCCTAGACCGACTGAGAGTAGATCACTACAAGGCATCAAACAAAAAGCCTCGCCCATTTGGACGGGGCTTTTTTTGATACCTCCCAATGAACTCTCACGTGTGTGTGGGGGCGATTCAAACCACATCTGATGTTTGATTGTTTTGAGCCTCGGAGGGTCTGGTTTGCGAAACACGGGGGCAAACTAGAGGTGCAGCAGGATAGAATTCGGACTCAGGGATTCAAACTAGCAAGATTTTATGGTGGCCTGTCCTGAAAGCTGATTTAATAGGCCGCTCAATACTGTAAATTTCAGGCAAAAAATCATTTTTTTTTGCCTGTACCCTTGGGCGAGATATGTCAAAAGCGTTGCCGTGGATCAAAATTGGATTATCAGTTAGCCTCCTTGGCGCCGTCGTCTATTTACTGGATTGGCGAGAAGCAAAACAACTCCTTCTTGAAACACCGCTGATGAACTTGGTCATCGCCCTGGCGCTGTTGCTTGGCGCTTACCTTGCGAATGGCATTCGGCTCATCCTGCTGCAGAAGCGTATCGACCTGGAAGTGCCCAGAGCACTATTTTGGGGCAGCTACTACACGGGACTCCTGATGAACTCCATTTTGCCAAGCGGGGTGGGTGGTGACGTGGTCCGGGTGCTACTGCTGACCAGGCGTGGTTATCCGATGGGCTTACTTGCTGCGTCAGGTCTGGTCGACCGTTACCTGGGTTTGCTGGGCTTGCTGGCTATCGCCGGGCTCGCCTTGATTTTTGTGCCCGTAGAGTTGCCAATGGCAAGATCTCACGGTCAGCTTGCTGGTGTTGCGCTGGTCCTGGTCGCAGTGCTGGGCCTGTCGTGGTTGCCCCGGCTTGGATTATTCTTCTTTAGCCGCATGAGCAACCATGGTACCAGTGGTTTATGGGAAAAGGTCAAACGTGGCGCCGGGATATTTCAGCAGATTTTCAAACACCCTGGGCAGCTGTTAATCCCGGCGTTGCTAAGCCTGGTAAGTCATGTGCTGTACATATTGAGTTACGCGAGCCTGGGGCACTCCTTGCTTCCCGACATGTCACTGTTGAGCTACTTTCTCGCCATACCGGGCGTGATGCTGATATTGCTGCTTCCCATCAGCCTGGGCGGGCTCGGGGTGCGGGAAATCAGCACGGTGGGCCTGTTGGTCTGGCTGGGGGCCGGTCAACAGGAAGCTTTGACGCTTTCGTTACTGTTTCTCGCGATCTCCTGGATTTCGGTCATTCCCGCAATTGTAACTGCGATACACTACGGCCTTGGCCTCAAAACGATAAAGGAACATACCGATGCAACATGAAAATGTGTTCATCAGCCTGGTTATCCCGGTTTTCAAAGAAGAAGACGTCATCATGCTGACCCTGAATGAAGCAACCAGGGTTCTTGAGACGATCACCCAGGACTATGAAATCGTGGCCGTCGATGATGGATCAACTGACAAGACCTTTACCAGGGTGATGGAAGCCCATCAGGCCAACCATCGAATCAAGGGGTTGAGGTTTTCCCGTAATTTTGGGAAAGAAGCCGCGATGCTGGCAGGTATGGCCCGGGCCAAGGGACAGGTGGTGGTCACCATGGACGGAGACCTTCAACATCCACCCGGGTTAATCACCGAAATGGTGGAAAAATGGCGCAAGGGTGCACAAATTGTTCATGGCGTAAAGCAGACCCGGCAGTATGGCGGGCTGTTTCACCGCACATCCGCACGAATATTTTATGACCTGTTTTCGAAAATCGCGGGTTTCAAGATAAACAACAGTTCCGACTTCAAGCTGCTTGATGCGCAAATTGCCAGTCTCCTGGTGCGGGATTTCCCCGAGCAACAACGGTTCCTTCGCGGTTTGAGTTGTTGGGTGGGGTATCGGCAGGAATCGGTTACGTTCGAGGTCTCCGAACGCCCGGTCGGAGAAAGTAGCTGGGGGCTGTCAACCTTGTTCCGCTATGGCTGGAATTCTCTGACCTCTTACACCTCCCTGCCGCTGCAGTTGGTTCCATTCATGGGTGTGATCATGTTGCTCATCTCCGTTGTTCTGGGAACGGAAACACTGGTGTCACGCATACGCGGTGAATCAATCTCAGGCTTCGCCACACTTGAAATCACCATCCTGTTCTCAGGCAGCATGATCATGATCGGGCTTGGAATCATCGGCCAATACCTGGCCCGGGTTTACGATGAGTTGAAAAAACGGCCTTCGTTCCTGGTGGCAGATGAAGTGGGGTTTGAGCAGTCTACCCGGTCTGAGTAACAAAATATCTTAATATATCATTATGAAAATCAGATGATCGCTTCGGGTTATAAATTTGCCCATAATGACTCCTTCGTGACAGGAGAGACTCTATGAGGGTTAAGATCCGCGATTTCGAAGTTAACCTTCTAATAGCAATAGTTCTGATTTTCGCTACTGTTTTTTTCCTGAAGGCCGCTCAATTACACTTGGTCTTCAGTACAGCGGCTTACGACTTTGGGATATTTATTCAGAATTTTTGGCTCCTCAGTACGCTGAACGAGACGTTTAACACCGTGCGCGGTCTCAATACGTTTGGTGACCATTTCCAACCCATTCAAATCCTTTTTGCACCGCTATACAGAGTCATGCCATCCCCGCTCTTGCTTCTGCTAATACAGGTAGCCGCTGTCGCATGGAGCGCGATCATTCTGCATCGAATTGCAAACCACCTGTTGCCAAACCATCGCATGGTTGCGTTTGCCATTGCGCTCGCCTACCTTATTAACCCTGTTGTTCACAATCCTTTGCTTTGGCAATACCACGCAATAGTACTGGCATCACCACTTTTTTTACTCTGGCTGAAAGCGTATCTGGACCGCAACGACAAGCGATTTTTTGTATTTCTGATACTGTTGCTGATGGTACGAGAGGATGTCTCCGTGATCACTCTCAGTTTCGGCCTGGTTGCTCTGTATCACCGGCGCTGGCGTCTAAGCATCGCGACAATTTTACTATCCATGGCATGGTGGCTGTTGGTATCCAAGATAGTCATGCCCCATTTCAATGGTGAGGGCTATTTTCGGCATGAAGGTTATACGGTCGGGGCTCTTCTCGACCGCATATTTGACCTCCAATACTATATCAAGCAACTTTGGGAAAACGATCAGGCTCTCAGGTACCTGGGATTCATATTCTTGCCCCTGTTGCTGTTGTCATTTCGTTCTCCTGTCTGGCTCCTGCCCGCTTTCCCCACTCTCCTTGCCAACATTTTGATTGGCGGATATAACACCCAAATCGGCTACCACTATTCGGTGTACGCCATTCCCTTTGTATTCATGGCTGCCATCATGGGCATCAAAGCGATACTCAAGACCCGGCCCCGGCTGGCCCCGCTGATTGGGGCAGGTCTGCTCCTGGCGACAGCATGGTCATCCATGGAAGGTTCAAAGTTTTCCATACGCAATGCCGACAACGACTGGCGCCACTGGGAGAGACAGAGCCCATTGCGCGAGCTTGTATCTGGCTACAACGATTCCCTGGATCCGGATATTGGAATTTCTGCGAGTGATTTTCTATTGCCCCATTTTGCCAATCGGACTGGAATCTA
>JAOUCZ010000271.1 GCA_029859505.1 Lysobacterales bacterium
TCGGTTTCCACGGCCGGCAGCAAGAATAATAGCGTGCATGTTTGCTTCCCTGTTTGAGGAGGTATTGTAACCTGAGGTGGAGCAAATTGAATGATGCTACATTCAAACAAACGCTGTTGAAAAGCCTTTCCTGCAAGAATCCGCTAAACCCAAGCGGGGATATGGGTAATACCCTCTGGGACCGTAGCCAGCAGGGAAGCCGGCTCCGAGCCCCCATGGATGGGTTTACGGCGTGTCCCAGAGCGTTTTACCCGCAGCGCCGCGAATGACTGGCAATTATCTTCAAGAAACCAATTTGGAATTCACCGGTGATTTGTATTGTCTGACGACACTTTTATTGCGCTGAGTGCTTACTTTCCAGATATACGCTCAAAAAAAAGCCCGGATCATCCGGGCTTTTTTAACTTTCTAATCTAAGACTGATCAGTCTTCTTTGCCAACCTCTTTCATAGACAGCCGTACACGACCCTGCTTGTCTACTTCAAGAACCTTGACCTTGACCATTTCACCTTCTTTAACTACGTCAGTTACATTCTCTACACGCTCATCAGAGAGTTGCGAGATATGTACCAGGCCATCGCGACCGGGTGCCAATGAAACAAAGGCACCGAAGTTCATGATCTTGATGACCTTGCCTTCGAAAATCTGACCTGGTTCGATATCTGCTGTAATCTGCTCAATACGCTTACGGGCATCATCACCGGCTTCCTTGTTAACAGAACCAATGATGATCGTACCGTCGTCAGTGATATCGATAGTTGCACCGGTTTCTTCCGTGATGCTGCGGATGGTTACACCACCCTTGCCAATTACGTCACGAATCTTGTCCGGGTGAATCTTGATCGTTACCAATCGAGGAGCGAACTCGGACATTTCACCACGTGGCTCATTAATGACCTTATTCATTTCACCGAGGATGAAATTACGGCCATCATGCGCCTGTGACAGTGCAATCCGCATAATTTCTTCGTTGATGCCTTCGATCTTGATATCCATCTGCAGGGCGGTGATGCCATCGGCAGTACCGGCTACTTTGAAATCCATGTCGCCGAGATGATCTTCATCACCCAGGATGTCACTCAATACTGCAAAGCGATCGCCTTCCTTGATCAGACCCATGGCAATACCGGCTACAGGCGCCTTGATAGGCACGCCAGCATCCATTAGTGCCAGTGAAGTACCGCAAACAGAAGCCATAGAGCTGGAACCGTTTGATTCGGTGATTTCTGATACGACACGAATAACGTATGGGAAACTTTCGATTGTAGGTAGAACCGCTGTGACACCACGACGGGCCAGCCAGCCGTGACCGATTTCACGACGCTTTGGTCCACCGGCAAAACCGGTTTCACCAACGCAGAACAGCGGGAAGTTATAGTGCAGCATGAACGGGTCTTTGTATTCACCGTTTACCGCATCAATCAGCTGCGCATCCCGTGTCGTGCCCAGAGTAGTGGTCACGATAGCCTGTGTTTCACCACGTGTGAACAGGGCTGAACCATGGGTGCGAGGCAATATGCCAGGCTTCACGGTGATCGGACGTACGGTGGACACATCGCGGCCATCAATACGTGGGTTACCGGAAAGGATGTGATCGCGCACCAGGAATTTCTCAAGCTTGCCAAATGCACCGGCAACATCGCTTGCTGAAGGCGCATTCTCGTCTTCCTCGTCACACAAGGCTTCGATGGCAGCCTTTTTGACTTCACCGACAGCAACCTGACGTTCGAGTTTATTTGCAATGGTGTACGCTGAAACCAAACCGTCTTTAGCAGCGGCCTCAACCTTCGCTTTCAGATCCAGATCTTCAGCCTCTGCTTCCCATTCCCACTTGGTAACCCCGACTTCTGCAACCAATTCATTGATAGCGGTTACGACGGCCTTCATGGCATCGTGTCCGAAAGTTACCGCACCCAGCATAACGTCTTCCGGAAGAAGGTCTGCTTCAGACTCAACCATTAGAACCGCTTGTTCTGTACCGGCAACTACCAAATTCAGCTTGGATTCTTCCAACTGGGTGGCGGTTGGGTTGAGAACATACTCATCATTGATGTAGCCAACTTTGGATGCACCAATTGGGCCACTGAAAGGCATGCCAGAAAGCGCCAATGCAGCAGAAGTACCAATCAACGCCGGAATATCACCATCCACTTCAGGGTTGGATGAAATCAGGTTGGCTGTTACCTGGACTTCGTTGAGAAAGCCCTTGGGGAACAACGGACGAATCGGACGATCGATCAGACGACAAGTCAGCGTTTCCTTTTCGGTTGGGCGTCCTTCACGTTTGAAGAAGCCGCCGGGGATACGACCCGCCGCATAAAATTTTTCCTGGTAATTAACTGTCAATGGAAAGAACGACTGGCCGGGCTTGGCCTCTTTCCGCCCTACTACCGCAACCATAACAACGGTATCGGCCATATTGACAATAACCGTTGCGCTTGCCTGGCGGGCAATCTCACCGGTTTCGAGGGTGACGGTATGTTCGCCGAATTGAAATGTCTTCGTTAATTTTTGCACTTTTGTTTCCTGCTTAATGTGAAGAGCCACTTGGCTCTTTTACGCCTGTTTTCAGGCATTTCCTTCAAGTATGGTCAATCGCCGCCAGAACTATTGTTATGACAGATAAGACCATTGGGTAGTGAACAAATAGGTTTAACGACGCAAACCAAGACGTTCAATTAGATCACGGTAGCGCTGGATTTCATTCTTTTTCAGATAGTCCAGCAGGCTACGACGCTGATTAACCATTCGCAGCAAACCGCGGCGCGAATGGTGATCATGCTTGTGTGCTTTGAAATGATCGGTGAGGTATTGAATTCTGGCGGTTAACAACGCGACCTGAACCTCGGGAGAACCGGTATCGTTCTCGGAACGCTTAAACTCATTTACAACTTTACTTTTTGATTCTGCATTAATAGACATGGTTCCATCTCCATGAATAGAGCCCCTTTGTTTTTGGAATCACCACACTGCGTTATTGCACTGCGAGTTTACAAAAACCGGTAGCCCCGGGATTTACGTTAGCCGCCCATTTTAACTGCCACACTACCGCCAAACAAGTACTGCCTTTACTTTAGACCTGATTCTCCGGGTCAACCTGCAAGTTGAACACGCGGATTGGTTGTAGTTTGCCATCTGGCCCCAATTCGGCCAGGCCTAACAGGTCTTCTTCAGGGCCATAGACGCGAACTTTCGCGGGTTCCGACTCACAAGGTGGTATGAAAACGTGGTTGCCATGGTTGAACTTATCCCGCTGGGCTGAATCCAGATTGATCCGTGGCCAGTCAGGCAAACCCGCATCAACCGGCAGAAGGCAACGCTGCAATTCGCCGTTTTCCCGTGCATCCTGCAGTTGCTCCAGTGTCAGCATCGGAAACTGATCAAAAGGCTCGACAATTGTGCGGCGCAACTCGATCAGGTGAGCACAACTCCCCAGTGCAGCAGCAATATCCTCAGCCAGCGTTCTTATATATGTTCCCTTGGAGCAATGTACGTCAAATGTAAGATGTGGTGACTTCCAATCAAGCATTTCCAGGTGATGAATGAAAACCTTCCGTGCAGGTCGCTCAATCGTAATGCCGGCACGTGCGTATTCATAAAGGGGCTTACCCTCGTGTTTTAATGCGGAATACATGGGCGGTACCTGCTCAATTTCACCGATGAAGGACTGCAGGGACTGGTTGACACTGGAGGGATCGATATCGGGCAATGAGCAGGTCTGGATGACCTCTCCTTCCACATCACCTGTTGTTGTTGCGACACCCAAACGGGCAGTGGCGCGATAGTGTTTACCCGCCTCCAGCATGTAGGCGGCTGTTTTGCTCGCTTCGCCGAGGCAGATGGGCAACATACCGGTTGCAAATGGGTCAAGACTGCCGGTGTGACCCGCCTTGCGGGCCTGGTAAATTCCACGGACTTTTTGTAATGCGCGATTAGAAGATATGCCGACCGGCTTATCCAGCAGTACGATACCGTGAATATCCAACCCGCTCTTGCGGCGATTCATCTGACCTCTTAGTCCTTTTCGGGGTCTTCAGGGCCTTCAGCGTCAGCCAGTGTTCTCTCAAACCCGTCCCCGTCAGCTTTCAGCGCCTTGGATATCAAGTCGTCAATATGACTGCCCTGCTCCACCGAATCATCGTGAACAAAATGCAGTTCCGGTACGTGCCGCAGGCGTAACTCCTTGCCAAGACGAACACGAAGAAATACAGCGGCACGTTGCAACGCCTTCAAGCTGTCTTTCGCTTTTTCGGGGTCAAACACGGTAATGAAGACCTTTGCATGCGACAGGTCCCGTGTGACCTCTACGTCAGACAGACTGACAAAGCCCACTTCCGGATCCTTGACTTCCTGCTGGATCAACTTGGCCAGATCACGCCTGATCTGGCCTGCTACACGTTCAGATCGATTAAAGTCTCTAGGCGGCATATTGCTTCAGTTCCCTTTATTTAAGGGTTCTGGCGACCTCCGTGCGTTCGAAACACTCGATGTGATCGCCTGGCTTGATGTCGTTGTACATCTTGACGCCGATACCGCATTCCGTTCCGGCTACCACTTCCTTGACATTATCTTTGAAGCGTCGCAGTGACTCGAGTTCGCCTTCGAATACCACTACATTATCACGCAACACCCTGATCGGGTTATGGCTTTTCACGTGACCTTCTATAACCAGACAACCGGCGATGGCACCAAACTTGGATGAGCGGAAGACATCTCTGACCTCGGCCAAACCGACAATTGATTCTTTCGTTTCAGTGCCAAGCATACCCGTGATGGCAGATTTAACTTCGTCAATCGCTTCATAGATAATGCTGTAGTAATGCAGGTCAGT
>JAOUCZ010000060.1 GCA_029859505.1 Lysobacterales bacterium
CTGCTTAAACTCAGCGGTGAAGCGTTGCTGGGTGATGAGGACTATGGCATAGATCCGGCCATCATTGGCCGGATCGCCAATGAAATTCTTGAAGTACGCAATACCGGTGTACAAGTTGCCATCGTTATCGGTGGCGGCAATATATTCAGAGGCGCCGGCCTGGCTGAATCCGGGATAGACCGCGTTACCGGGGATCACATGGGCATGCTTGCCACACTGATGAACTCCCTGGCATTGCAGGATGCACTGGAAAAAGCCGGTGTAGATGCACGTGTCATGTCTGCCATTTCTGTACATGACGTCAGTGAAGACTACATTCGCCGCCGCGCAACCCGGCATCTTGAAAAAGGGCGTGTTGTCATTATCGCAGGCGGCACCGGAAATCCGTTTTTCACCACAGATACTGCCGCAGCCTTACGGGCAATTGAAGTGGGTGCAGATATCGTCTTGAAAGCCACCAAGGTCGATGGTGTTTTCACCTCCGATCCAAAAATTGATGAAAATGCTGTGTTGCACGAATCCCTCAGCTACGACGAGGTAATTGAAGGCAAGCTCAAGGTCATGGACACCAACGCAATCGTTTTATGCCGCGACCAGAAAATGCCTATCCGGGTATTCAATGTATTCGGTGCTGGCAACCTGATAAGTATTGTCAGGGGTGGGAAAGTGGGCACGATTATCAGTTGAAGTTTCTTCTGCTTTGAGTTTCACGGGTAGCTTCTTCACATTTTGCTGTTAAAATTGGTCGTTGAACTGTAGAAGCGGTGCAGTCAATTGATTTTTTGTTGCAGCATAACACCGTGAACACTTACCCAAAGCTCGCAGACGGGAGAAGAAAATGCTAGAAAGTATCAAAAAAGACGCCAGAATCCGCATGTCGAAAACCCTGGACTCACTGCGAACCGAACTGGCCAAAATCCGCACCGGACGGGCACACCCCAGCTTGCTGGAGCATGTTCAGGTCGATTACTACGGCAGTATGGTACCTATAAGCCAGGCAGCCAATGTCTCAATTGAAGATGCCCGCACACTGGCTGTGACGGCGTGGGACAAGACCATGGTTCAGACGCTCGAAAAAGCAATCATGAAGTCAGACCTTGGTCTGAACCCGGTGACTGCCGGAACCATTATCCGCATTCCCCTGCCACCATTAACCGAGGAACGCAGGATTTCCCTGGGCAAGGTGGTCCACCATGAAGGTGAAAATGCCAAGATTGCCATCCGCAATATCCGCCGGGATGCAAACCATCACATCAAGGAATTATTGAAGAACAAAGAAATTTCAGAAGACGATGATCACCGGGCCGAAACTGACATACAAGGTGTCACTGACAGCCATGTTAAACAAGTCGATGAGATTGTTGCGGTGAAAGAACAGGAACTGCTGGAGTTTTGATGTCTGTTCATAAAGGCTTGCTATACCCTCAACTCTGTAACATTGGATCAGTACAATAGTGCTCCCTGCCAGGGAGCACTCTTGAAAGTGCCATCACTCTTACCCGGACATATCGCCATCATCATGGATGGGAATGGCCGTTGGGCAAAAAAACGTAACCGCCCACGCACCATGGGTCACCAGGCTGGAGTAAAAGCACTACGAAGAACCATTAAGCATTGCGCGAGCCTGGGTATTAAAACCCTGACTGTTTTTGCATTCTCCAGCGAGAACTGGAACCGTCCTGACGGTGAGATCTCCCGTCTTATGGAGTTATTCCTTAGGGCCCTGGACAAGGAGGTCGATGAATTGCACAAGAATGGTATCTGTGTGCGCTTCATAGGTGACCTGACCGCATTCAAACCTGTTATTCAGACCAAAATGTCCGAAGCCCAGACCTTGACCGCCGGCAACCCTCACATGGTGGTCAACATCGCAGTAAATTATGGTGGGCGCTGGGACATCACACAGGCAGGCATTCGGCTGGCTAATGCCGTGTCAGAAGGTAGTTTGTCACCTGACCAGGTTGATGAAGCACAATTTGCGCAGTATCTTGCATTGGCCGATTCTCCGGATCCGGATTTGTTTATTCGCACCGGTGGCGAGATGCGAATCAGCAACTTTCTTCTTTGGCAGTCCGCCTACACGGAGTTTTATTTCACAGAGACACTGTGGCCCGATTTTGATGAACAGACACTTGAACAGGCCATAGCAGCATACCAGTCACGGGAACGTCGCTTCGGCCGCACCGGCGACCAGGTCAAGGACACCGTCAATGCTTAAGCAACGTGTGCTCACCGCTTTGCTGCTGTTACCGTTGGTACTGGGTTTGGTCTTTGCTGCGCCCGCACAATGGTTTTTGATCCTGCTTGCAGTGGTCCTGATAGGCGCCAGCCTGGAGTACAGACGCCTGGCCGGTATTTCCAGTCAAACCGCTGGATACCTGATGGTACTCGTACAGGCCATCATTCTGGCTGTACTATTCTGGTACAGGGAGTCCTGGGCCAACGGCATAGTCCTGTACCTGTCCATATCCTGTGCTGTGTGGCTTTTACTCTTTATCCGTTTGCCACTCTACCGTCCTGACACCCGCATTGATGGATCTTACCGCGCCGTTTCCATCGCCACCGCCATCCTGTCGATCACAACCGGCTGGTTTGCGCTTAGCTGGCTGCGTATCCAGGCTGAAGGCCCGTGGCTGATCCTTTTATTACTAGTAATTGTTTGGGCTGCGGATACCGGCGCCTACTTTGCAGGAAAAACATTTGGAAAAAGGAAACTTGCACCATCTATCAGCCCTGGAAAGACACAGGCAGGCTTATTGGGCGGCTTGATCACCGCCGCACTTGTTGCCCTGCTGGCGGTCAAATTGATGCCTGTCGAAAGCCTTGATGCGACCAGGCTGGTTTTGATAGCCCTGGCAACCGCACTGGTTTCTGTCGGCGGCGATCTAATAATTTCCCTGCATAAACGTATCAGCGGCTTCAAAGATTCCGGCAGCTTACTACCGGGCCACGGTGGCATACTTGACCGCTTGGACAGTCTTCTGGCTGCTGCGCCGTTTTTTGCACTTGGTATGCTGGTATCGGGTTACTGAGGAATAGAAGTTTGAGTAGCGAAGGCATAACAGTACTGGGTTCCACTGGTTCAATTGGCGAAAGCACACTGGATGTACTGGCTCGCCACCCGGACCGGTATCACGTGGTCGCTCTGAGCGCACATGCGAATATTAACCGCCTGGCAGAGCAATGCCAGCAACATCAGGCCCGCTACGCTGTAATCAGCGATGAGAATAGAGGCACGGCATTGCAATCTGCGCTTGATCAGCTGAATTGCAAATCAGAGGTGCTGGCAGGAAAGGACGCCCTGAGTGCTGTTGTTCGCATGGACGAGACAGATGTCGTAATGGCTGCCATTGTTGGCGCCGCCGGACTTGAACCAACACTTCAGGCAGTACAGAACGGAAAGCGCCTGTTGTTGGCCAATAAGGAATCCATGGTGATTGCCGGTGAGTTATTTCGCAAATCTGCGTCAGAACATTCCGCGACGATCATTCCAGTCGATTCAGAGCATAATGCGCTGTTCCAGGTATTACCGGAAAACTTTGATGATGGACTCGTAAGCGCCGGGGTAGAGCGACTGATCCTGACCGCCTCCGGAGGCCCCTTCCTGAACCGCAGCCGTGCATCCTTACGGAACATCACACCTGCTCAGGCCTGCAATCATCCAAACTGGGACATGGGTCGAAAAATATCTGTAGATTCAGCCACTTTGATGAACAAGGGTCTCGAAGTGATCGAAGCCCGTTGGCTCTTCAACGCACGGCCTGACCAGATTGAGGTAATCGTCCATCCGCAGAGCATTGTGCACTCAATGGTCGCTTACTGCGATGGTTCGGTGCTGGCTCAAATGGGTGTTCCCGATATGCGGACACCGATTGCATATGCACTTGCGTGGCCGGAACGTATTGATTCCGGCGTCAAGTGCCTCAATCTGACTGAAGTACATAGACTTGAATTTTATCCGCCTGACCTGGAAAGCTTCCCGGGTCTTGGGCTTGCATTTCAGGTGCTGGAAGCAGGCGGCAATGCGCCCGTGATATTCAACGCGGCCAATGAGATAGCCGTGAAAGCTTTTTTGCAGGAACGGATAGACTTCCTGCAGATTCCGTCAGTCGTTTCTGCTGCACTTGATGTTTGCGAAGCAGGTAAAATTGACGGACTGGACACAGTGCTGGAATTTGACCGCCTTGCACGTGCCGCGACAAGCAATATTATTCATTCAATTTAAAGGTGTCTGAAAACTAACAATGTCCGAATTTCTTGGTTCAATCTGGTGGTTACTTGTCGCTCTCGGGCTATTGATCACATTTCACGAGTTTGGTCACTACTGGGTGGCGCGGCGCATGGGTGTTCGTGTGCTCAAGTTTTCGATCGGGTTTGGTAAAAAACTGTGGTCTAGAACAGGTCGTGACGGTACCGAATACGTGATCGCTGCCATCCCGCTGGGCGGCTACGTCAAAATGCTGGATGAGCGTGAAGGTGAAGTGGATGAGTCCGATCTCGGAGAGGCGTTTAACCGAAAATCTGTATGGGCGCGTATCGCTATCGTCGCAGCCGGACCGGTTTTCAATCTGATTTTCACCTTGCTGGCTTTCTGGTTGATGTTCCTGGTTGGCATGCCCGAATCCAGACCGGTCATTGGTGAAGTCAGCGGTATTGCTGCCAGCGCAGGTATTGAAACCGGTGACCGGATTGTATCGGTCGATGGAAATAGTACCGATACATGGTCTCACGCCTTTCAGGCACTGATCACACGGGCACTGGACCGCGACAAAGTTACAGTTGAACTGGAACGTATCAATGGTGAACAGCGCAAGCTGGAACTGGACCTGTCCCAGCTTGGCAGTGATTTCCAGGAGGAAAAAACTCTGGAAGGCATCGGCATCACACCGTGGCGGGCAAGCCTGCCTGCGATAGTGGGCGAGATCAGTGCTAACAGCCCTGCTTATAAAGCAGGTTTCAAAATCGATGACCTTATTGTCAGCATCAACGACGAACCGGTTCCCAATTGGGCCTGGGTCGGAGCGCTAATTCAAAAGCACGGTGCAAGCGGAGAGCCGCTGACCGTGGCTGTCGAACGTGCCGGCGGTATACTGGAGATTGGTGTTACCCCCGAAGAGAGCAGCACGGGTGCCTTCTCCAAACGCCTGATACTGGGTGTCAGCATTAAGCCGGCAGATGCAGAGATGCAAGCCCAGATCGATCGCACGTATTTTCTGCACAAGTACGGGTTGTTTGAAGGATTCACCGCAGCAGCCTCCGAAATGTGGCGCCTGACAGGTTCAACACTGGGTTTATTAGGTCGCATGCTGACCGGCACCGCATCGGTTAAAAACCTTTCCGGCCCTATCAGCATCGCACAATTTGCCAACAGTTCCGCCAATGCAGGAGTATCAAGCTTTCTTTTTTTCCTGGGTGCCATCAGTTTGAGTCTCGGAATTCTGAATTTACTGCCAATTCCTGTTCTTGATGGGGGGCATTTGCTCTATTACCTGATAGAATTAGCGAAAGGAAGTCCAGTGTCTGAGCAAATACAGGCAAAAGGTCAGTATATTGGCCTGATGGCGCTATTTGGCTTGATGGGAATCGCATTTTTTAACGATATTTTACGACTGGTCGGATAGACTACCCGCCCCAAAATAAGAAACTCTTACGGATCAGAATAAATGAGAAGAATCTTAATCATCCTGCTGTGTGGACTTTTCACGATAAAGTCTGCCCTGGCGCTTGATCCGTTTGTTATTTCAGATATCAGGGTCGAAGGACTACAACGTATTTCAGAAGGCACTGTGTTCAATTACATGCCGGTAGATACCAACGAACTGTTGACCGCGTCCAAAGGCCGTCAGGCAATACGCGCCCTGTTCCAAACGGGCTTTTTCAGTTCAATCGACCTTGAACGCGAAGGAAACATTCTCGTCATCAGGGTACAGGAACGGCCGGCTATTGCTGCCGTTGCACTTTCCGGTAACAAGGCCATCAAGGATGAAGACATGTTGCCCGTCCTCGCAGATATTGGACTTGCGCAGGGCGAGGTATTCCAACCGCAATCATTGGATCGCATCAGCCAGGAGCTGGTCAGACAGTATTTTAGCCAGGGGCGGTATGCGGTAACGGTAGATACCCGGGTTGTTGAGTTGGATCGCAACCGTGTACGAATCTCCATCAGCATCAACGAAGGTGATACCGCAGAAATAAAGCACATCAATATTGTTGGTAATACCTTGTTTACCGACAAGGAAATCAAGACCGAATTCGAGTCGAAGATTCCACCGGGTTGGAAGTTCTGGTCAAAAGATGACCAGTATTCCCGTGAAAAACTATCCGGCGACCTCGAAAAAATCCGCTCCTATTACCAGGATCGTGGTTACATTGATGCCAATGTTGAATCCACGCAGGTTTCGATCAGCCCGGATAAATCAGATATCTATATAACTGCCAACATCATAGAAGGTGAGCAGTACACGGTTGAAAAAATCCAGATCACCGGCGACCTGGTGATAGAGGAGGCGACCCTCAGACGCCTGATTATGACGCAGGACAATGACATTTTCTCACGCAAAAAGATGGAACAAAGCGTTGAGAATATTTCGGCCGTGCTGTCAAACATCGGTTACGCATTTGCCAATGTAAATCCGATTCCGCAGATCGACAGGGAAAACCGGCTGGTTACGATCAATTACTTTGTTGACCCGGGCAAACGGGTTTATGTCCGGCAGATTACTTTTGTAGGCAATGCCGGCACCAAGGATGAGGTGTTACGACGGGAGATGCGTCAATTCGAAGGTGGCTGGTTTTCACAGGCGGCAATCGACCGTTCCAAAATTCGTTTACAGCGCCTGAGCTATTTTGAAGGGGTCAACATAGAAACACCTGCCGTTCCCGGTACCGATGATCAAATCGATGTAATTGTCACGGTCACAGAGCGCGCAGCAGGCAGTTTCTCCGTCGGGCTCGGGTATTCACAGGTACAGGGCCTGATTCTGTCAGCAAGTGTCCAGCAGGACAACTTCCTCGGAAGTGGCAAACGGGTGGGCGTATCCATATCTCACAGTAGCATCATCAGCAGCTTTAACATGAGCTATGACAATCCTTACTGGACCGAAGACGGTGTCAGCCGTGGCTTCTATCTCCGCTACCAGGAGTATGACCAGGCAGGTGCAAATATCTCAACCTTTACCAGTACAGAGGCGGCTGCAGGTATGAGCTTCGGTTTGCCCTTGACCGAAGTGGATTATGTCCGTGCAGGGCTGGGTATCAGGTCAACTGATCTGAATATCGGTCTGTTTCAATTCGATCGGGAATACATTGATGAGGAAGGAAACATCCAATGCGATGATCAAAACATGAATGGCATTTGTCCCGAAATTTATTTGATACCAAGACCATTTGATCCTTTATCGCGTTCACTTGACCACAATGGTGATGGCGTGCTTGATGAAAATGAACGTGACTTCTTCACTCTGGATTTCACCTCTTCCTGGTCCAGGGATACACGTAATCACTTCCTGAACCCCACACGTGGATCATCACAGCGTTTGGGTATCGAAGCATCACTGCCGCTCAGTGATCGCCGGTTCTACAAACTTTACTACCGTGCCGCAAAGTACTGGCCTATCTGGGGTGACCTGGTAGTTTCTGTCCGCGGCGATCTGGGTTATGGCGACTCTTATGACAACTATGACAGCACTTCAAAAGCCACACCCGTGTTGGATGAAGAGGGCGGATGGCCTGAAAGCGATGATTATAATTGCCTGTTGGATGAAGTTACGACACTGGATACCGGCTTACCGTTTTTTGAACACTTCTACGGTGGTGGTGTACGCGACATTCGTGGTTTTGAAGACAATACACTAGGTCCCAAGGACAGTCCCATCAATTGTCGTGCAGTTGGTGGCGACCTGAAGGTTGCGGGCGGTTTCGAGCTTGCCATTCCTACTCCGTTTACCAAGGGCGGCGGTTCACGAATCGCATTGTTCTTTGACATTGGTAACGTATATGAAAACTGGAGTACATTTGATGCCAGCAGGTTCAGGTCCTCAGCCGGTCTCTCGATAACCTGGCAGGCACCCATTGGGCCAATCATCATGAACTATGCCTTCCCTATCAAAAAATTCCAGGGTGATCGAACCGAAGCCCTGCAATTCTCATTTGGTACAACATTTTAGGTGGCGCCTGCGCTTAAAACTTAATACCTAAGCCAGAAAAGGGTACAATTCGACGTTATGAAACGCTTTTTGCCCTTAATGCTGACGCTTTTTGTGCTTGCTGCCGGTCCCGCGACGGCCCAGCAAATGCGTATCGGCTATGTGGATATGAAGCAGGTACTTGATAATGCGCCGCAGGTACTCGCGGGTCGTGAAAAGCTCGATATTGAATTCCGGCCACGTAACGAAACCATCGAATTTCAGGATCGCCAGGTGCAAACCATGGAAGATCGCCTGCAGATGGGCGACCTGGCCGAGGATGATAAAAAACGTCTTGAACGTGAATTGCGCGAAATGCAGCGCAACGTTAACCGGCAAAGAGAGGACCTTCGCGATGAACTGTCTTTTCGGCGCACCGAGGAAGTTCAAAAACTGGAAGATCAGATTAACCTGGCCGTACAGGAAATCGCTCGTGACAACGGTTATGACCTGATACTTTCAAGCCCGGTAATTTATGCTGATCCCTCCCTGGATATTACCCAACTGATTCTTGACCAGTTAAGATTGGAGCATGAAGCGGATAAAAGGGATCGATCGTTGCGCTAAGGCGTATTGTTCGCGCCACAAAGACACAAGCGATTTCTTATATGCAAAAACCTATCAGCAGTCTCAGGCTTTGTGAGTTAGCAGAGCTATTCAATCTGCGATTGGTTGGGAATGGGGACACCTTGATTGATGGTGTTGGAACCCTGTCTGAAGCCACCGGCTCGCAGCTCAGCTTTCTTTCCAATCCAGCCTATCGTGACCAACTCAATTCCACACAGGCAGGTGTGGTCATCGTTTCTGCTAAAGACGCCGAAAACTGTCCTGTCAATGCACTTATTGCCGATGATCCCTATGTTAGTTATGCCCGGGTTGTACAGCGCTTTGACCCCCGAAGACCCATCAGACCCGGATTACATTCTTCCGCTACTATTGACCCAACTGCGATCATCGGGCGCGATGTGCATGTCGGAGCCAATGCAGTAATCGGCCCAGGATGCGTAATAGAAGATGCCTGTTCTATCGGTCCGGGTTGTGTATTGATGGCAGACTGTAAACTCGGCAGTAGTAGTCGCCTGGCTGCGAATGTGACTATTTGTGAAGGTGTGCAAATAGGCCGGAGAACCATTATTCATCCCGGCGCTATCATTGGATCAGATGGTTTCGGTTTGGCTTTTGACAAGAACCATTGGGTTAAAATTCCGCAAATTGGCAGCGTTCAGATCGGCGATGATTGTGAAATTGGCGCCAACACCACTATCGACCGTGGCGCAATTGGCGATACAATTATCGAGGACGATGTAAGGCTCGATAATCAGATACAGATTGCCCACAATGTAGAGGTCGGCGCTCATACCGCCATGGCTGCTTATGTTGGAATTTCCGGCAGTACAAAAATTGGAAAATACTGTATGTTCGGAGGAAGATCCGGCGCGGTTGGACACATCCGGATTGCTGATCGAACCACGGTGACAGGAAGCAGCCCGGTTACCAAATCAATAACGCAGCCAGGAACAACCTGGAGTTGCATAATACCGGCTCAACCCATAAGGGAATGGAATCGCACTATTGTCCATTTACGCAAACTGGAAAAGCTGGCACGGCGTGTGCTAAACCTTGAAAAACTAAGCGGAAAATAAGCTTGATATGACTGAAAAACTGATACAAGAACTGATCCAGACACCCATTGAAAGTGCCGAGATAATGAAGATACTGCCACATCGGTATCCTTTTCTGCTGATAGACCGTGTCATGTCCTACACACTGGAACCTGAAAAGACCCTCACGGCAGTTAAAAACGTCAGCATCAATGAACCATTTTTTCAGGGTCACTTTCCCACCACACCAGTCATGCCGGGCGTTCTGATACTTGAAGCCATGGCACAGGCCTGTGGTGTACTGGCCCATGTTGCCCTGGCAACGGAAAGCGAAATAGGCGGAATTTACTACCTGGTTAAAATTGACAATGCCAAGTTCGCACGAAAAGTCGTACCCGGTGACCAGTTGCTTATAGAAGTTAAGCAGACAAGAATTATGCGCGGCTTAGGCAAGTATGAAGCCCGCTGCAGTATTGACGGTAAGCGTACCGCCAGTTGTGACATCCTTTGTTCCGAAGGTTAGAGGATGTTCTCAATTGGCCTGGCAGCGTGCCTGACCCATTGAGAACGCTCCCTAGAACTCTCTCAAGGTAGAATTGATAATGATCCATCCCACAGCCCTGATTGACCCCAAAGCCGAACTTGCCGACGATGTCGAGGTAGGCGCTTTTACCATCGTAGATGCAAAAGTGCGCATCGATGCCGGTACACGGATCGGACCCCATGCGGTAATAACCGGTCGCACAACCATCGGTAAGAACAACCACATTTTCCAATTCACATCGATTGGTGAGCAGCCACAGGATAAGAAATATGCGGGTGAGGACACCGAACTCATCATCGGCGACAACAACACCATCCGTGAAATGTGCACTTTCAGTCGCGGCTCAGCACAGGGTGGCGGTGTTACCCGTATCGGCAGTGATAACTGGATTATGGCCTGTGTTCATATTGCCCATGACTGCATACTCGGCGACAACATCATCATGGCCAATAACGCGTCATTGGCCGGACATGTAACGGTAGGTGACTACGCGATATTGTCCGGTTACTCACTGATTCACCAGTTTTGTACTATTGGTGAACACAGTTTCACGTCCTTTGCCAGCTACGTGAACCAAAGCATACCGCCCTATGTGACGGTTGCGGGCGAAAAGGCCAGGGTCAAGGGCATCAACTCGGAAGGACTTAAGAGGCGTGGTTATACAAGTGAGCAGATCACGCAGGTACGACGCGCCTACAAAGCGCTCTACCGCGAAAGCCTGACCCTGGAAGAAGCAACCGCCCGATTGACAGAAATGGCGGTTAACTCCCCTGAAATACAACCATTGGTAGATTTTCTGAATTTGGCCGAGCGCGGCATACTTCGCTGATGAACATTGTTTTGGTAGCCGGGGAAGCCTCCGGCGATCAATTGGGTGCGGCTCTGATTCGAGCCATGCGCCTGAAAGAACCGGACATTCAGTTTGCAGGTATTGGCGGCCCATTAATGAAAGCCGAAGGTTGCGATTGCTGGTGGGACACCAGCGTGCTTTCTCTGATGGGCCTGGTCGAAGTCATTTCTCACCTGCCCCGTCTGATCAAATTACGACGCCAACTCATCGAGCGGGTGGTTCAATTGCAACCGGATGTTTTCATTGGCATCGATGCACCGGATTTCAACCTGGGTGTGGAAAAAAGACTAAAGGCCAGGGGCATCCCGGTAATCCAATATGGCAGCCCGACAATCTGGGCCTGGCGATCCTACAGGGTCAAAAAAATCGTAAAATCAACCGACCGGGTATTGTGCCTTTTTCCGTTTGAACCGGACTGTTATAAAAACTACCCTGTTGCCGCTGACTACACAGGTCACCCCATGGCTGACCAGATTCCGTTGCAGGTTCCAAATGAACCGGCACGAAAAACACTCGGTGTGGATAGCGCAGGAACCTGTATTGCGCTGCTTCCTGGCAGCCGGATGGCCGAGGTTGAGAAACTGTCGCCTGCAATGCTGGATGCTGCTGATATTTTAAGCAAACGACACCCGGGAACCTGTTTTCTGATTCCTGCCGCAACACAACGCATACACCAACATCTCAACTCTTTGCTGCTAGAACGTCAGGGTTTGGATTGCCGCATTTATGACGGGCAAAGCAAAGAGGTTATGGCGGCGGCAGATGTGGTTATCTGCGCATCTGGCACCGCAACGCTTGAAGTGATGCTGATCAACCGTCCAATGGTCGTATGCTATCGTGTTGCCACCCCGACACACCGCATAATGAAATGGTTCAAGATGGTAAAGATACGCTTTTTTGCACTGCCCAACATCCTGGCAGGAGAATCACTCGTACCTGAACTGATACAAGATGATGTAACCGGTCAGAACATCGCTGATAAAGTTAATCGCTGGATGGATCAACCGGAGTTGCTCAATGAGCTAAGCCATCGTTTTAATCAATTGCATGAAATATTGAGAATCGATGCTGCGGCAACCACTGGCGATGTTGTGCTTCGTCACATTGCCAGTTGCAAAGCCTAGGGAATGAACAAGCCCCCATATCTGGAAGCCGGTGTGGACGAAGCAGGTCGCGGTCCGTTGGCCGGCCCGGTAGTGGTAGCTGCAGTAATTCTACCCACCCACTATGAACTTGACGCTCTGGATGATTCAAAACGCCTCACCGCCCTGAAACGTGAGCGACTGGCACCGCAAATCGAGAGCCAGGCGCTTGCATATGTGGTGGAGATTGTTGAGGTTGACGAAATCGACCAGGTCAATATTCTGCAAGCAACCCTGAACGGTATGCAAAGGGCCGTTGAGAATCTCCACCCTGCTCCCCTGCGGGCCCTGATCGACGGAAATCGGGCACCTGCCTTGAATTGCGATGTCAAGACGGTGGTCGGTGGTGATCGGCTCGTGGCGTCCATTTCAGCCGCTTCGGTACTTGCAAAGGTCTATCGTGACCGTCTGATGCTATCCATGCATGATCTATACCCTGGTTACGGCTTTGACCGGCACAAGGGCTATCCGACAGCTTATCACCGTGATCGCCTCAAAGTTCTTGGACCCTGCCCCATTCACAGGAAGTCATTCGCGCCGGTGCGAAAAGCAATCGAACTCGGCAACGGATTCAATATTTAATCCAACATGGGAGGGCGCCGGGGTGGGGGTATTGACTACCAGGACTCGCTAGTCACATCCTTGTGTCGCTCGGACTCGGCTTCCTGCCTCGTACGGTCCTGGTAGTCAATACCCCCGCCCCGGCTTCGACCTGACCGTAGTACAACTATCTGAAACCAATGATTTTTGATTAACCACACAGCCGAGGATGTACAGTAGCTTGCTTCAGGATCGTACGAGACAGGAGTCGAGTATCGAGCGACACATGGACAAGGTGAGACCGTGAAACGGTCGAGAGGGTGCCCTGGGGTACGTGTTCAAGCGAATCCTGAAGCAAGCTACTGTGCGGCCTCGGCGCCCACGCAGAATCCGAATCATATTCTGGTTTGAATGGGCGGGGGTTACTTTGAGTCGATGAATGACTCGATGTCTTCCCGTGTCACCGGCCCGAGGTATGTCTTAACCGGATAACCTTCAGGATTCAGAATGATCGTTGTCGGAAGTACCTTGGGGGCGCCGAAGGGCTCTGGCGGGGCGTAGACATCGACCAGCAGTATTGGATAGCTCGGATGGAATTCTTCGAGGAACTCATCAAAATTTTCAATTTCTGTATCCTCAAAAGCCAGTCCGAGTACGACAATGTCTTCACGCGCTTCATGCAGGCTGGTCAAATCCGGTATTTCCTTTCTACAGGGTGCGCACCAGGTGGCCCAGTAATTGAGTACAAGCCAATTTCCCCGGTAATCACTCAAACTGACCGTCTCGCCGTGCAATTGCTGCAAGGTAAAATCAGCCGGTTCCTTGCTATCGTCGTCCGCCCACGCACCGGTGGCAGTTAAAACAAAGGCTACTAGCGCCATTATCAAGGTCTTTTTCATCATTCTTCCTGATGCCAGGCTGCTGTTTGGGTGTACATATCCCTTAACGACTGTTGCATATTTAATTCGTCCTGGGAAATAGACCTGAAAAAGGCCGAATCCCATTCACTTCTGCTCGGTATGTCGAGATCCTCACCGACCGGCAGGTAATATTCACCGGCATGATACAGGTCTAAAAGGGTGATTGTTTCGAGATCCCTGCAAAGGAGCCAGTTTCCCTCTTCGTTACGGGTGACGAGACCTGCGGAAAATAGAAGGCGAAGCTGTTCTGCCAACACAGGCTCGGTCACGCCTTCAAGCATCTCCAATAACTTCTCTACCGGTAACGCCTTGCCTTCAAGCTGCGCTTTCCATAGGAGGCCAACCATTCGGTAAGCTAGTAAAAAACTCCACTTTTTGGGCCAGCCCCATTCAACCTTGCGGTCATTGAAAGTGGTCAATGATGCTGCCAGCGATGCACCCAACAGGACGACTATCCATACCAGGTAGAGCCAGAGCAAAAAAATGGGAATGGTCGCCAGGGCGCCATAGATCACATTGAAGCTGGCATTTGCGACAAAGGCAACGAATGCATTCTTGGCCAATCCAAACAGGATGGCCGACAACAGTGCACCAACTATTGCGTGGCTGAAATGAACACGGCGGTTAGGGATCAGTAAAAACATAAGGGCAAATGTAAGCCAGGACAGCGAAAATATGCCAAACGCCCGCCAGTTTGAATGGCTATTCACGCCCATTGCCACCTGCTCGAACACCGGCTGTGCACTCAGGGCAACAGCAGCACCCAGTGCCAGTGGCCCAAGTGTAAGCACCGCCCAGTACATCACCACCCTGTTGGAAATGCTGCGGGCGGTCGGCACCCGCCAGATCAGGTTAAACGTCCGTTCGATTCGAACCATCAGCAATAAGGCAGTTACAATCAAAACCAATGTACCGGTCAGGGTTAACTTTCCCACGCTTTCCAGAAACCCGGCAAGGTAAGTCTGTATCTGATCCCCGGAGGCGGGTACAAAATTGGTGAATATGAACGTCTTTAGCTGTTCACCCCACTGCTGGAATACCGGAAAAATCGATGCCACCCCGAAACCGACCGCCAGTAAAGGCACCATGGAAAGCAGACTGGTATAACTCAATGAGGCCGCTTCATCGAACAGCCTGTCTTCGCTAAAATGACGCCAGACGTGGGCCGCCAAGCGCCGAACCCGGGGGATGCTGCTGAATGATTCCAGTACCTTCACTATGACCTCCGGATTAAGCCAATGATCGCATGTTTTTGACTATGTTAACGGTATAATAATCAGCTATCTCATATATTGACAGAAGGACACCAGCTTGAACGTACAAATAATGCACAATCCGCGTTGTTCCAAATCACGCACCACGCTCCAGTTACTCAGAGACAATAACGTTGAACCCGAGATCATTCTGTATCTGGAAACACCGCCGGACGCCGAAATGCTGACCTCAATTCTAGCCAAACTCGATATGCAGCCAAGGGATTTGATGCGCAAAGGTCAGAAAGAGTATAAGAAAATGGAGCTGGACAACGAACAGCTGAGTGATGAGCAACTAATCGCTGCGATGATAGAGGCACCCATCCTGATAGAAAGGCCAATCGTACTGGCAAATGGCAAGGCACGTATTGGCCGTCCGCCCGAATCTGTACTGAAAATCCTCTGAAACGCTGGACCCAAATAATGCTGGCTGCCTACGCAGCCACGCTGGCCTGGCAGATAATCTGGCATGGGTTGTTACCAGCACCATTGGGCGCACGTAATATGTGGCTTGCCATTCTGGCCTGCGTGCCCTTGCTGGTTCCATTGGCCGGCCTTATTCGCGGTAAATATCGAAGTATGATTTGGGCAGGCCTGCTGCTAATGCTTTACTTCACTATCGGTGTCATGGAAGCCTGGAGCAATCCACCTCAAAGGTCGCCTGCATTAATTCAGATTATATTGCCCATCTTTTATTTGTTTGCTTTCAAAATGCGTAACCGTAATCAGTCCTGAATTCCACAGCTACATTATGACGGGTCTTCAAGCTGCTGCTCTTCTATCTCTTCTATCTCTTGCAGTACCCCGGGTTGTGCAATAAAAAACTGCCGGTAAAGGGTATTTATCCGGGTCAGTGCGTATGCCAGGCTAACCGGGGAGGAAGCCTGCCGGCGCACGGCCGA
>JAOUCZ010000061.1 GCA_029859505.1 Lysobacterales bacterium
TGCCTGGTGACAATGTGCAGATGAAGGTTGAGTTGATCAACCCGATCGCGATGGAAGAAGGTTTGCGCTTCGCTATACGCGAAGGTGGTCGTACGGTTGGTGCTGGCGTTGTTGCCAAGATCTTTGAGTAAGGCACGCTAAACAATTTGTAGTTATACGGGAAGCTGGCGGCTTTTGGGTCTGTCAGTTTTCTGGTCTGAAGCAGTAATGAAAGGCCAGTAGCTCAACTGGCAGAGCATCGGTCTCCAAAACCGAGGGTTGGGGGTTCGAGTCCCTCCTGGCCTGCCAATACTGCAGAGTGAAACTGGTAAAAATTGTTTTGATTAGCTGAGAATGATTAACAGCAAACACAGGAATGGATAGAGCGGCGGAATATGAACAGCAAAGTAGAAAATAGCAGGTCAGCATATACAGATACATTATTGCTGCTGATCTCAGTCATCATGTTGCTGGGTGGAGTTGCTGCATACTATCACTATCAGGATCTGGCGATAACACCGGTTCGGGTGGTGGCACTGATCGTAGTGACATTGCTGGCCTCTTGGGTGGCAGTCCAATCTCAGAAAGGCGCTGCGTTTTTCCTTTTCCTGAAAGAATCGGATATCGAGCGCCGAAAAGTAGTCTGGCCTACTCACCAGGAAGTAGTTCAAACATCATTAATGGTGATAATTGTTACGATCCTCATCTCGTTGTTCCTGGCGAGTGTTGACTGGATGATTGGTGCATTGGTTCGCAGCCTGTTAAGCGGAGGCGGCTGATCATGAGTAAGCGTTGGTATGTAATACACGCGTTTTCCGGCTTTGAAAAACAGGTGCAACGTTCTTTAACAGAGCGTATCGCCCGGGCAGGCATGGAAGACTTTTTTGGCGATGTCCTGGTACCAACAGAAGAAGTGGTCGAAATGAAAGGCGGGCAGAAGCGCCGCTCCGACCGCAAATTTTTCCCCGGCTATGTGCTGGTGGAAATGGAAATGAATGATGAAACCTGGCACCTGGTAAAAGAAGTACCAAAGGTGATGGGCTTTATTGGTGGAACATCTGACAAGCCAGCGGCGATTTCAGAAAAAGAAGCCAATACGATTTTGAGCCGTGTTCAGGAAGGCGTTGATAAACCGCGGCCGAAAATACTGTTCGAGCCGGGTGAAATGGTTCGGGTTGTTGACGGACCGTTTAATGACTTCAATGGCACGGTTGAAGAAGTCAACTACGAAAAGAGCCGCTTGCGAGTAGCGGTACTGATTTTTGGGCGTTCAACACCTGTGGAGCTTAATTTCCACCAGGTCGAGAAAGCCTGACAGTTTTTTTGAGTTTGTCACCGGCGTGCGCGTCGGGTGAATTTTTAACTGACATGAATGAAAACACACGGTTTTCAATAGTGTCATAACCAATACGGGGAGCCTTGCTACTGGTTAGCGGGCGTTTGAACCCGGGGAGTAAAAAATGGCTAAGAAAGTCACTGCATACATTAAGTTGCAGATTCCGGCAGGACAGGCAAATCCCAGTCCTCCGGTTGGTCCGGCACTCGGACAGCACGGTGTTAATATTATGGAGTTCTGCAAGTCTTTTAACGCAGCAACTCAAAAAGCCGAAGCGGGTTTGCCCCTGCCGGTCGTGATCACAGTTTATGCTGATCGCAGCTTTACATTTATTACCAAGACACCTCCAGCCGCTGTTCTACTGAAGAAAATTGTCGGTATTCCAAAAGGTAGCGGTGAACCAAATACCAACAAAGTTGGAACGGTAACCCGTGCTCAGTTGGAAGAAATTGCCAAGGCGAAAGAACCCGACCTGACTGCAGCCAGCCTGGATGCAGCCGTACGCACAATTGCGGGATCAGCCCGCAGCATGGGCTTAGACGTGGAGGGTGTAGTCTGATGGCCGGTAAAAGTAAACGTAATAACGCGATCCGTGAGCAGATCGAGATTGGTAAGGTCTACGGTCTTGAGGACGCGCTGGAGTTGCTGAAAAAGTGCAGCACAGTGAAGTTTAAAGAGTCTGTGGATGTAGCCATCCGACTGGGCGTCGACCCAAGAAAATCAGATCAGAACGTTCGTGGCGCGACCGTGCTGCCTCATGGAACCGGTAAAACGGTTCGAGTCGCAGTATTCACACAGGGTGATAATGTCGAGAAGGCGCTCGAAGCCGGTGCAGACGTTGTTGGTATGGATGACCTGCATGATCAGATCAAGGGCGGGGATCTCGCTTTCGATGTCGTCATCGCAACTCCCGATGCAATGCGTGTTGTAGGTAAGCTTGGCCAGATTCTGGGACCAAGAGGCCTGATGCCGAACCCCAAGGTGGGTACTGTTGCACCTGACGTGGCTGCCGCGGTCAAGAATGCCAAGGCTGGCCAGGTTCGTTTTCGTACCGACAAGGGCGGAATTATTCACAGCACTATTGGTAAAGTGGATTTCGAGGTGGAGGCATTACACGCTAACCTCGAGGCACTGTTGACAGACCTGATCAAGCTGAAACCGGCTTCTGCAAAAGGCCAGTACCTGAGGAAGGTTGCAATTTCAACCACCATGGGTCCGGGCATTGTCGTGGATCAGGCGTCAATCAAGCTTTAGCAAAATAGTTTTAGGAATTTCATCGGCGAAAGCCGGTGGATAGGCGGGCTGAATCCGGCTGAATTGTACTCGGGAAATCCGATCAGCAATCAACTGGAGGTAGGCCGTCAGAGACCGTAGGTATCGAATCACTGTTTCAACAGCGATTTGGTTTAAGCGTGTTCCGGGAAACCGGTCACTGCCTGCGCAGATGGTGGAGCCCCCGCTTCTCAATTGAGTTCGAGATAGCACAATTGAGAAGCGGGGTAGCCACTGAAGGACCGATGTTGGTCCTGTGATATTCGTGAAGACGGGTGTCATGAGTCGTTAACCAAGCCGGGTAACCGGTTACTTGACTCTTGGAGGTATCAAATGGCTCTGAATATTGAGCAGAAGAAAGCAGTTGTTGCGGAGGTAGCAGAAGTTGCTAAAACCGCATTGGCTGCAGTGGCGGCTGAGTATCGCGGCTTAACCGTTGAGGAAATGACAGATTTGCGTGTCAAGGCACGTGAAAGTGGCGTTTACCTCAAGGTGGTCAAAAATACTTTGGTGCGTCGTGCTGTTGAAGGTACAGAGTTTGAATGCATGCAGGAAGCCCTGACGGGTCCACTGCTTCTGGCTTTCAGTATGGAAGATCCAGGTGCTGCTGCACGTCTTGTTAAAGACTACGTTAAGTCGAATAACAAACTTATTACAAAGCTTGTCGCTGTTGGTGGAGAGGTTTATGAAGCCTCTGAACTGGACCGTCTGTCCAAACTACCGACTTACGATCAGGCGATTGCAATATTGATGGGCGTAATGAAAGCACCGGTCGAGAAATTTGTCCGTACGTTGGCTGAACCGCATACCAAACTGGTTCGTACCTTTGCTGCTGTAAGTGATGCAAAGCAAGCTGCGTGAAATTTTAATAAACCCCGGTAATCGAAAGATTACCTTTAATTGACATTAGGAGAGACGACAATGGCCGTTTCAAAAGACGATATTTTAGAAACAATTTCTAACATGAGTGTAATGGATGTAGTTGATCTGATCAGCGCCATGGAAGAAAAGTTTGGTGTATCTGCGGCAGCTCCGGTTGCTGTGGCTGCAGGACCGGCGGCTGAAACTGCTGCTGCTGAAGAGCAGACAGAATTCACCGTAATGCTGACCTCTTTTGGCTCCAGCAAGGTTCCAGTGATTAAAGCAATTCGCGAAATCACAGGATTGGGCCTTAAAGAAGCCAAGGATCTCGTTGAAGGTGCGCCTACAGCGGTAAGAGAAGGTGTTGAAGCAGCTGATGCTGAAGAGTTGAAGAAGAAACTCGAAGATGCAGGTGCTAGCGTAGAAGTTAAGTAAATCAAGATTTTTGATTTACGAGAAGTAAGAAAGAGCCGGCTGGGGATCTAGATCCCCGGCCTGTTCCTGTTTGTCATTATATGACGCGACCATTGCCCGGGTCGCAAAGAGGTGGTTGGTAATATGAATTACTCATTTACTGAGAAAAAGCGCATCCGTAAGGATTTTGGAAAAAGCCAGGCAATTCTGGATGTTCCTAATCTATTGCAGACCCAGGTTCGGTCTTACGCGGAATTCCTGCAACTTGAAACAAGACCGGATGAACGGCGTGAACGTGGACTTCACGGTGCACTGAAGTCAGTTTTCCCGATTGTTTCGTACTCCCGTAATGCTGCACTTGAATATGTCAGCTATAAACTCGGAAATCCACCTTTTAACGTACGCGAGTGCAAACTGCGTGGTATGACCTATGCAGCGCCTTTGCGGGTGAAAGTACGCCTGGTTATTTACGACAAAGAAAGCTCGGCCAAGCAAAAGCCTGTGAAATATGTGAAAGAGCAGGAGGTCTATATGGGCGACCTGCCTCTGATGACCGACACTGGCACATTTGTCATTAACGGTACCGAGCGCGTAATTGTTTCACAATTACATCGTTCACCGGGTGTGTTCTTTGATCATGACAAGGGTAAAACGCATTCAAGCGGAAAGCTGCTGTTTTCTGCCCGCGTCATTCCTTATCGTGGCTCCTGGCTGGATTTTGAATTCGATGCCAAAGATGGAATTTTCACCCGTATAGACAGACGCAGAAAACTTCCTGTAACCGTGTTGCTTCGTGCCCTTGGTATGAACAACGAGGAAATACTGGACACATTTTTCGAAACCAGCAATGTTTCATTACTTAAAGATGGAGCAAAACTGGAGTTGGTTCCGGAGCGTTTACGCGGCGAGTCAGCATTGTTTGATATTTCCGATAAGAAAGGCAATGTCATTGTTGCTTATGGCAAGCGCATAACTGCCCGCCAGGTTCGTCTGATTAACGAGGCCGGAATTAAAGCCTTGCAGGTGCCTGATGATTATCTGTATGGAAAAATAATCGCACGTAACCTGATTGACAAGGATTCGGGCGAAGTACTGGTTGACGCCAATACCGAGATCACAGAAGAGTTGCTGCTGAAGCTCCGTGAAGCCGGTGTCAAGAAATTTGAAGTGTTGTATGTGAATGATCTCGATCAGGGACCTTACATATCCAATACACTGAATATTGATTCTTCAACCAACGAGCTCGAAGCCTTGGTTGAGATCTACCGTATGATGCGTCCGGGTGAGCCACCTACCAAGGAAGCGGCCCAGAACCTGTTTAAGAATCTGTTCTTTACCGAAGAACGTTATGACCTTTCCGGTGTTGGCCGGATGAAGTTCAACCGTCGTGTCGGGCGTGAAGAGATCACAGGCCCGGGTGTCCTGGATCGCGAAGATATTCTTGCAGTTCTGAAAGTATTGATCGATATCCGGAACGGTAGCGGCTCGGTAGATGATATTGACCATCTTGGTAACCGGCGTGTGCGTAGCGTTGGCGAAATGACCGAGAACGTATTCCGGGTCGGTGTTGTCAGGGTTGAGCGCGCAGTTCGCGAGCGTTTGTCGGTTGCAGAAAGTGAAGATCTTTCTCCACAGGAATTGATCAATGCCAAACCGGTAGCTGCAGCGATAAAAGAGTTTTTTGGCTCGAGTCAGTTAAGCCAGTTCATGGACCAAAACAACCCCCTGTCCGAAGTGACGCACAAACGCCGTGTGTCTGCTCTGGGACCAGGTGGTTTGACCCGTGAACGAGCCGGTTTTGAAGTGCGGGATGTTCACCCGACACACTACGGCCGTGTATGCCCGATTGAAACACCTGAAGGTCCGAATATCGGCCTGATCAATTCACTCGCTGTGTATGCAAGGACCAACGACTACGGTTTTCTGGAAACGCCTTATCGTAAGGTTTCCAAAGGCAAGGTCACCAGCGATGTGGAATATCTTTCTGCGATTGTTGAAGGTGATTTTGTTATCGCACAGGCAAATGCTGAGGTGGATGCCAATGGCAAGTTCGTAGACGATTTTATCCCCTGCCGGCACCTGGGTGAGTTCACATTAAAAGAGCCCAGTGAAGTCAACTATATGGATGTTTCGCCCAAGCAGATTGTTTCTGTCGCGGCGTCGTTGGTTCCATTCCTTGAGCATGATGATGCCAACCGTGCCTTGATGGGTTCGAATATGCAGCGACAGGCTGTTCCGACGTTGATTGCCGAGAAACCACTGGTAGGTACCGGGATGGAGCGTGTAGTTGCTACCGACTCCGGTGTAACAGCCGTTGCCAAACGTGGCGGTATTGTTGACCAGGTAGATGCCGGACGTATTGTTGTCCATGCCAATGAAGATGAGGTTCCTGCCGGTGATCCCGGTGTGGATATATATAACCTCATCAAGTATCAACGCTCTAATCAGAACACCTGTATGAATCAGCGTCCGCTGGTGAAGCTGGGAGACCTTGTGACCAAGGGTGACGTTCTGGCTGATGGCCCGTCGACCGATCTTGGTGAATTGGCCCTGGGCCAGAATATGTTGATCGCATTCATGCCTTGGAATGGTTACAACTTCGAGGATTCGATCCTGATTTCTGAGCGGGTTGTTCAGGAAGACCGTTTCACAACTATCCATATCGTCGAACTGACCTGTGTCGCACGTGACACCAAGCTGGGTTCTGAAGAGATCACCGCAGATATTCCAAACGTGGGTGAGCACAACCTGAACAAACTGGATCAGTCCGGTATCGTTTATATTGGTGCCGAGGTCAAAGCAGGCGACATTCTGGTCGGTAAGGTAACACCTAAAGGTGAAACACAGCTCACACCGGAAGAGAAGTTACTCAGAGCGATTTTCGGCGAGAAGGCTTCAGATGTAAAAGATACGTCCTTGCGAGTCTCATCAGGTAGCGATGGAACCGTCATCGATGTACAGGTTTTCACCCGTGATGGTGTTGAGAAAGATCAGCGCGCAATCTCTATCGAAAAAGACCAGCTGCGCCAGGTAAGAAAAGATCTTGATGATCAGTTAAGGATCGTTGAAGCTGCCATCTTCCAGCGTCTGGAAAATGTCCTGGTTGGCAAGGTTGCTGATAAAGGCCCGCAAGGTCTTAAGAAAGGCACGGTGATCACCGCTGAATACCTTAACGGCCTTGATACTGAAGATAAGTTCAAGTTGCGTATGAAGGACAATGATGCGAATGACGTGATTGAACAGCTCGCAGACCAGGTGAAAGAGCAGCGCAAGGTCTTCGACGATAAGTTTGAAGAGAAGAAAGGCAAGATCACCCGTGGCGATGATTTAGCGCCGGGTGTGCTCAAAATGGTCAAGGTATACATGGCGGTTAAACGTCGTATTCAACCAGGTGACAAGATGGCTGGCCGTCATGGTAACAAGGGTGTTATTTCCATGATTGTGCCACAGGAAGATATGCCTTACATGGAAGACGGTACGCCGGTTGATGTCGTACTGAACCCCTTGGGTGTTCCTTCGCGTATGAATATCGGACAGGTGCTGGAAACACATCTGGGCTGGGCAGCAAAAGGCCTCGGACATCGTATTAACGATATGCTGGAGCAGAATGCCAAAACCGAAGATGTACGTAAATTCCTGGGTGACATCTATAACAGTGACCAGAAAGGCCGTGTCAATATGAACAGCTTCTCTGCCAGTGAGATCAAGGAGATGGCGTACAACCTGAGAGGAGGTGTGCCGATGGCCACCCCGGTATTTGACGGTGCACCTGAATCCGAGATCAAACGTCTGCTTGAGTTGGCAAACCTGCCGGCCTCAGGTCAGACAATACTGTATAACGGCAGAACCGGTGATCCGTTTGATCGTCCGGTAACGGTTGGTTACATGTACATGCTGAAACTGAACCACTTGGTTGATGACAAGATGCATGCCCGTTCTACCGGTCCTTATAGTCTTGTTACACAGCAGCCGCTCGGTGGTAAAGCACAGTTTGGTGGTCAGCGCTTCGGTGAGATGGAAGTCTGGGCACTGGAGGCTTACGGTGCCGCCTACACACTGCAGGAAATGTTGACGGTTAAATCCGACGATGTATCCGGTCGTAACCAGATGTACAAAAACATAGTCGATGGTAATCATGAGATGCTGGCAGGAATGCCTGAATCCTTCAATGTATTGGTGAAGGAAATCCGCTCGCTTGCTATTAACATCGAACTCGAAGAAACGTGATCAGAGGAGACATGCGGTGAGAGACTTACTTAATCTCTATAATCGTCAGCGCCAGCCGCTGAATTTTGACGCCATCCGGATTGGATTGGCACCGCCGAATCTGATCCGTTCCTGGTCGTTCGGTGAAGTGAAGAAGCCTGAAACCATCAATTACCGGACGTTTAAGCCGGAACGTGATGGTTTGTTTTGTGCGTCCATATTTGGTCCGGTGAAAGACTACGAATGTCTTTGCGGCAAATACAAACGTATGAAGCACCGTGGTGTGGTCTGCGAAAAGTGCGGTACTGAAGTCACGCTGACCAAGGTTCGTCGTGAGCGCATGGCACACATCGACCTGGCCAGCCCGGTTGCTCATATCTGGTTCCTGAAGTCACTGCCTTCGCGAATTGGTCTGATGCTTGATATGACCCTTCGCGATATAGAGCGAATTCTTTATTTCGAGTCATATGTTGTACTCGATGAGGGTATGACTACCCTGGAGCGCGGAAGCCTGCTGACAGATGAACAGTATCTCGATGCTGTTGAAGAATTTGGTGATGAATTTGTGGCCAAAATGGGCGCGGAGGCGATTTTTGAATTGCTGCGTACCATTAACCTCAATGAAGAACTGAAGCAACTGCGTGAAGATATCGGTGGAACGCGTTCAGAGACGAAACTGAAACGTTTTTCAAAACGGGTCAAGCTGGTGGAGGCATTCATCGAGTCGGGTAACCGTCCCGAGTATATGGTGATGACAGTACTGCCGGTATTGCCGCCGGACTTACGTCCGTTGGTGCCACTGGATGGTGGGCGTTTTGCAACCTCAGATCTGAATGACCTTTACCGGCGTGTAATCAACCGGAACAATCGTCTGAAACGTCTGCTGGAGCTGAATGCACCTGACATCATCGTGCGCAATGAAAAGCGTATGCTGCAGGAATCCGTGGATGCGTTACTTGATAATGGTCGCCGAGGCCGCGCCATAACCGGTACAAACCGCCGGCCATTAAAGTCTCTGGCAGATATGATCAAGGGCAAGCAGGGTCGTTTCCGTCAGAATCTGCTCGGAAAGCGCGTAGATTACTCCGGTCGATCGGTGATCGTGGTTGGTCCTACGTTGAAACTGCATCAATGTGGTTTGCCTAAAAAGATGGCGCTCGAGCTATTTAAGCCGTTCATCTTCAGCAAGCTGCAATTGCGTGGTATGGCGGCAACCATCAAGGCTGCTAAAAAGCTGGTAGAGACAGAGCGTGCCGAAGTTTGGGATATTCTTTCTGAGGTTATCCGTGAGCATCCGGTTCTATTGAACCGTGCGCCAACTTTGCACCGTCTTGGCATCCAGGCTTTTGAGCCGGTCCTGATTGAGGGCAAGGCCATCCAGTTGCACCCGTTGGTATGTACCGCGTTTAATGCGGATTTCGATGGCGATCAAATGGCTGTTCACGTTCCGCTTTCAATTGAAGCGCAGCTTGAAGCACGCACATTGATGATGTCATCAAACAACATACTCTCTCCGGCCAATGGAGAACCCATTATCGTGCCGACCCAGGATGTTGTGCTTGGTCTGTACTATATGACGCGTGAATTGGCTGGTGTCCCCGGCGAAGGCATGTATTTTTCCGATATCTCTGAAGTTCATCGTGCTTATGAAAATCGTGCGGTGGATGTACATGCCAAGATTTCTGTTCGAATCGATGAAACGATTATTTCAGAGCTCGGTGATGAGCGGCACGAGACCAACCTGATCGAAACAACAGTAGGCCGTGCCCTGTTGGCAGAGATCCGGCCGGTGGGAATGCCTTTCCATCTGCTGAATGAAGCGCTGAAGAAGAAACAGATTTCAGGTTTGATCAACTCATGCTACCGGCGTCTTGGTCTGAAAAAGACCGTCGTTTTCGCTGATCGCCTGATGTACACCGGTTTTCGTTACGCCACTATTGCTGGTATTTCGATTGGTATTGAAGATCTTGTTATTCCAGAAGAAAAGAAAACCATTCTTGAAACTGCGGACAACGAGGTAATTGAAATCCAGAATCAGTACATTTCCGGTCTTGTAACTGCGGGTGAGCGTTACAACAAGGTTGTGGATATCTGGTCACGCACCAACGAGCAGGTTGCCAAGGCAATGATGACCGGTATGGGTAAAACTGCGGCCAAGAACCTGAAAGGTGAAGAGGTGGAAGAGGATTCCATGAATTCCATCTTCATTATGGCCGATTCCGGTGCGCGTGGTTCTGCAGCACAAATTCGTCAGTTAGCTGGTATGCGTGGTTTGATGGCCAAGCCGGATGGCTCGATCATTGAAACACCTATTACGGCAAACTTCCGCGAAGGTCTGGATGTTTTGCAGTACTTCATCTCGACTCACGGTGCTCGAAAAGGATTGGCCGATACGGCTCTGAAAACCGCCAACTCAGGTTACCTGACCCGTCGTTTAGTCGACGTGGCACAAGATCTGGTCACTACAGAAGTTGATTGTGGGACTCTTAATGGTCTGACCATGATGCCCATCGTTGAAGGTGGCGACGTGGTAGAGGCACTGAGTGAGCGAGTACTTGGTCGAATGACCGCTGAAGATGTAATGAAGCCGGGTACAGATGAAATTCTGTGTGAGCGAAACGTTCTCCTGGATGAAAAATGGGTTGATACGCTTGAGAAAGAAGGTGTCGATCGTCTTCTGGTCCGTTCAACGATTACCTGTGAAACACGCTACGGTGTCTGCGCCCATTGTTATGGTCGTGATCTTGCGCGTGGACAGCTGGTTAACCAGGGTGAAGCAGTAGGCGTTATCGCTGCACAATCGATTGGTGAGCCGGGTACACAGTTGACGATGCGTACATTCCATATCGGTGGTGCCGCGTCACGTGCTGCAGCTGTTGATCATATCCAGACAAAATCCGGTGGCACGGTTCGCCTGCACAATCTTAAGTCGGTTGTAAATGCAGACAAGAAGCTGGTCGCTGTATCCCGCTCGGGTGAGTTATCCGTGATTGATGAGCATGGCCGTGAAAGGGAACGTTACAAGATTCCTTATGGTGCGATTGTTTCCATACGTGATGAAGACAAGGTCGAGTCCGGCCAAGTTGTAGCAAACTGGGATCCGCATACCCATCCGATCGTAACTGAAGTGGCAGGTATTGTTGGTTTCCACGATTTTGTCGAAGGTATTACCGTCAATGAAACCGTGGATGAGATCACAGGCCTCAGCAGTCTGATTGTTACTGATCCAAAACAGAGGGGCGGGGCCGGTAAGGATCTGAAACCAATGGTTAGCCTGAGTGACAAGAAAGGCAAGCCTCTGTATTTGGCCGGCACGGAAATTCCTGCCCAGTACTTCCTCCAGGCACTGTCTATTGTAGGTATCCGGGATGGTCAGGAAGTTGCAGTTGGTGATGTAATTGCACGTATTCCGCAAGAGTCTTCCAAGACCCGTGATATTACGGGTGGTTTGCCTCGTGTTGCTGATTTGTTCGAAGCCCGTAAACCGAAAGAGTCGGCAATTCTTGCCGAGGTCTCCGGTATATTCAGCTTTGGCAAGGAGACCAAGGGTAAACAGCGTGTGGTTATTACCCAGGATGATGGTGAGCAATACGAAGATCTGATTCCAAAGTGGCGTCATCTGATCGTGTTTGAAGGTGAGCGTGTGGAAAAAGGTGAGACCATTGCAGATGGCGAGCCAAGCCCGCATGACATACTTCGCTTGATGGGTGTTGAGGCTTTGTCTGATTATCTGACAAAGGAAATTCAGGACGTGTATCGTCTGCAGGGTGTGAAAATAAACGATAAACATATCGAGGTTATCGTCCGGCAGATGTTGCGCAAGGCCGAGGTGCGTGAATCAGGTGATACGAACCTGTTAATGCGTGAACAACTTGATGTGGTTCGCGTCAAGGATGCAAACGCAATCGCAGAAAGAGAAGGTGGTGAGCCGGCAGAGTATCAGCGTCTGTTGCTGGGTATTACCAAGGCTTCTCTGGCTACTGAGTCATTTATTTCTGCGGCTTCCTTCCAGGAAACCACAAGAGTGCTGACTGAAGCGGCCGTTCGGGGTACTACCGATAATCTGCGTGGCCTGAAAGAAAATGTCATCGTTGGGCGATTGATCCCGGCTGGTACCGGAATGGCCTATCACAACTCACGCAAACGACCACCAGAGGAAGATCCGGAAATCGATCTCGCCGCACTGGCAGCTGCAGTTGCAGCTGAAGAGTTTGGTGAGCTGGATGACGCAGCCGAGGCAAGCTCCAAGGAGTAGGCTGGTTGGTTAGGAAATACGGGGTCCGGACGATAGTCGGGCCCCGTTTTTTATGAGAACTAAAACTGATGAAAAGTATTTTGCCGAATCAGTGATGAAATTCAACTTTCCTGTTGCATGAAAATATCTTCCCTGTCATAATTGTCCGGCTAAGTAATTCAATCCCTTCAATAGAAGGGCCGAATGGAAAACGCGGTTTTTGCAAGACAGCTTCTTTTCATTGCGGATAGCCGATGTCGCCGGCGCGTGGGCCGGAATCATGGGTGCTCAATCCAGGTCGTAAGGACTGGGGTTGGGCATTTGACATTGTAGGAGGGTCTGCGTAGAATTCGCGGCCTTCGACAGGCTGGGGTCTCGACTCCGTCTGTCGTTTTATTTTTTGCCATTTTAAAAATTTACCGGGTAAAAAGTTTATGACGACTATTAATCAGTTGGTACGCGAGCCTCGCAAGCCAAAAGAATACAAAAGCGGCGTACCCGCACTGGAAGGATGCCCGCAAAAGCGCGGAGTATGCACACGTGTATATACGACGACGCCTAAAAAGCCTAATTCAGCACTGCGTAAGGTTGCACGTGTCAGGCTGACGAACGGGTTTGAAGTTACAAGCTATATAGGTGGTGAAGGTCACAACCTACAGGAGCATAGTGTGGTTCTGATTCGCGGCGGTCGTGTAAAAGATCTCCCGGGTGTTCGTTATCACACCGTTCGTGGCAGTCTCGATACTTCAGGTGTCAGTGATCGCCGCCAGGGACGTTCCAAATACGGCGCCAAACGGCCCAAGAAATAATACGGACCTTTAAGGATCAGGTAGCACAATGTCTAGAAAACATTCAAATTTTGCACGTGAAATATTGCCGGACCCAAAGTTCGGTAGTGAAATGATCACACGTTTTGTCAACATGGTTATGAACAGTGGCAAAAAATCAGTGGCGGAGCGTATCGTTTACGGTGCAATTACCACCATCGAAGACAAGAACAAGAGCGCATCTGCTGTTGAGTTAGTAGAAGTGGCTTTGGAGAACGTCAGCCCAATGGTTGAGGTTAAGTCGCGCCGTGTAGGTGGTGCTACTTACCAGGTACCTGTTGAGGTTCGTCCCAAGCGCCGCCAGACGCTTGCAATGCGTTGGATTATTGATGCTGCGCGTAAGCGTGGTGAAAAGAGTATGCCCCAGCGTTTAGCAGGTGAGCTACTGGATGCGGTAGAACAGCGCGGTTCAGCGGTTAAGAAGCGTGAAGATGTTCACCGTATGGCAGAGGCCAATAAGGCCTTCTCTCACTACCGTTGGTAGTAGGATTTAGAGGAAACTATAGTGGCCCGTAACACGCCAATTGACAGGTATCGCAACATCGGCATCATGGCTCATATTGATGCTGGTAAAACGACGACGACTGAACGAGTTCTGTTCTATACCGGTGTTTCGCACAAGATCGGTGAAGTTCATGATGGTAATGCCACCATGGATTGGATGGAGCAGGAGCAGGAGCGTGGTATCACGATTACCTCTGCTGCAACCACTTGTTTCTGGAGTGGTATGGACAAGCAGTTCAAAGAGCACCGGATCAATATCATTGATACCCCGGGACACGTTGACTTCACGATTGAAGTAGAGCGTTCTTTGCGTGTGCTTGATGGCACCGTAGCGGTATTTTGTGCTGTTGGTGGTGTTCAGCCCCAGTCAGAAACAGTTTGGCGCCAGGCCACCCGTTATAAAGTTCCGCGTATGGCGTTCGTCAACAAGATGGATCGTACCGGGGCGGATTTCGGTCGCGTGGTTCAGCAGATAAAGGATCGTCTTGGTGCTCGTGCAGTTCCAATTCAATTGCCGATCGGTGCTGAGGAAGGTTTCGAAGGTATTGTGGATCTGGTCAAAATGAAGGCTATCTACTGGGATCAGGAAAACCAGGGTGTTTCTTACGAGTCACGTGAGATTCCCGAGGACATGAAAGCCGAAGCTGAAGCCGCGCATGAATACATGATAGAAATGGCAGCCGAAGCGTCTGAGGACCTGATGGAAGTTTACCTTGAAGAGAGCTCTCTTTCTGAAGCTCAAATCATTAAGGGTTTGCGTCTGGGTACTTTGAACAATGACATTGTTCCATGTTTGTGTGGTACTGCATTTAAAAACAAGGGTGTTCAGGCACTGCTTGATTCGATTATTGCTTTGATGCCTTCTCCGCTTGATGTTCCGGCTATTGCCGGCATTCTGGAAAACGAAGAGGCGGGTGTTCGTAAGAGTGACGACGATGAGCCATTTGCTGCACTTGCCTTCAAGATTGCAACCGATCCTTTTGTAGGTACGTTGACGTTTTTCCGGTGTATTCAGGCGTGCTGAAATCCGGCGATTTTCTTTACAACCCTGTCAAGGGTAAGAAAGAGCGTATTGGTCGTATTCTGCAGATGCATGCCAACACACGTGAAGAGCTTAAAGAGGTTCGTGCGGGTGACATAGCAGCTGCGGTCGGGCTTAAGGATGTCACTACCGGTGATACCCTGTGTGATTTGAAGCAGGTGATTACTCTGGAACGTATGGAGTTTCCGGATCCTGTAATCTCGGTCGCGGTTGAGCCAAAAACCAAAAGTGACCAGGAAAAGATGGGTATTGCCCTCGGTAAGTTGGCGCAGGAAGATCCGTCTTTCCGTGTTGCAACTGATGAAGAGTCAGGCCAGACGATCATTTCCGGCATGGGTGAACTGCACCTGGATATTCTGGTTGACCGTATGCGGCGTGAATTTAATGTGGAGGCCAATGTTGGTCGTCCCCAGGTAGCTCACCGCGAGACGATTCGCAAAGCGGTTGAGTCGGAAGGAAAGTTTGTCAAACAATCCGGTGGTCGTGGTCAGTATGGTCACGTCAAGATTCGCCTGATGCCATTGAAAGCTGGTGGTGGCTATGAATTTGACAACCAGATTGTTGGTGGTGCGGTTCCGAAGGAATATATCAACTCTGTAGACAAGGGTATCAAGGAAGCGCTGCAAAACGGTGTTATCGCTGGCTATCCGGTCGTTGATGTGCGGGTTGAACTCTATGATGGTTCTTATCATGAGGTTGACTCAAACGAGATGGCATTTAAGGTCGCCGGTTCTATGGCCTTCAAAAATGGTGCCAAGGTCGCTTCACCAGTGCTGCTCGAACCAATGATGAAAGTTGAGGTGGTAACGCCCGAAGACTATATGGGTGATGTGATGGGTGATGTAAGTCGTCGCCGTGGCATTTTGCAGGGCATGGAAGACTGCCCGTCGGGCAAGATTGTCAATGCACATATTCCGCTTTCAGAAATGTTTGGCTATTCCACGGACCTGAGGTCTCAGACCCAGGGTCGTGCTACTTACACCATGGAATTCGACCATTACGCTGAAGCGCCGGCGAGTGTTGTTGAAGAAATCGTAAAAAAGATCGCCTAGGTCCCGGACCGGCTTAGAAGAGGTAAAACTGACATGTCCAAAGAAAAATTTGAAAGAACAAAGCCCCACGTAAACGTGGGAACGATTGGTCACGTTGATCATGGTAAGACGACGCTAACAGCGGCGATGACCAAGATCTGTGCTGAATCCCGTGGTGGTGATTTCATCG
>JAOUCZ010000272.1 GCA_029859505.1 Lysobacterales bacterium
GGTTGGAATATCTTCAAAGGCAATCGTGCGGTAGAACTCCTGTGGTGGCAGCGTGAAACCGGCGGCACCTGATACCTGTACCGCCTGGGTGTCCTCGGCACCGCAATCCTCGAGGATCTGTCGAATCGAGACACCGTACGGGTATTCATAGATACCGGGTCGCTCGCAATCGCCACTGATACTCAGTAACTTTGTGCCGGAGGATTGTTCTGTACCCGAGGAATGAAACCAGTCCGCGCCAAATACCGCAATCCTTGCTGCGGCTACAAAGGTTTCAACGTTGTTGACCACAGAGGGTTGGCCCTTATAGCCACGGGTGACGGGGTAGGGAGGTCGGTCGCGTGGAATACCCCGCTTGCCTTCCATTGACTCAATCATGGCTGACTCTTCACCACAGACATAGGCACCTGCACCCATGTGAATTTCGATATCGAAATCAAATCCTGTTCTGCCCAGGATATCCTTCCCCAGCAGGCCTGAATCACGTCTTTCCTGCAGGATATCTTCCAGCGCCTGGCGCAGATAAAGGTACTCACCGCGCAAGTAGATGTAACCTTTTTTTGCGCCGATGATGCCACCGCAGATGGTCATGCCTTCCAGCATGACATTGGCGTAGCTGTTAAGCAGAATACGGTCTTTAAACGTACCCGGTTCGCCTTCATCGGCATTACAAAGAACGTAGTGTTCTTCGCCAGGCGCATCACGGCAGATCCGCCACTTGGATGCGACATTGAAACCGGCACCACCGCGTCCGCGCAGGCCCGACTTTTCAATGGACTCCAGCAAGGCATCACTGCCTTTGACAGCAAATGCCTCAATGGCACTGCCATGAATGATCACATCGTTAAGAAGCTTGTCACGACGCCGGATGTTGTCTTCGATTTCAAAGAACATTTTCGGCCAGTTGCTCACTGGGATACCGGCTTCAACGAGTCCAACTATCTTGTGAACCCTGTCCTCGTCCAAGCGGGAAATGGCTATGCCATTGACCAGCATGGCCGGACCCTGATCACAGAGGCCAGTACATGAAGTCAGGTCAACGCAAACCCGCCCGTCAGCCCTCGGTTCACCGGGTTTGACACCCAGTTTCTTGCACATGCCCTCGAACAGGGGCAGGTTGCCAAGCATCCTGTCAGTGATGTTGTCACTGAAACGAATGTCAAAATCACCACGTGCATGCATATGCAGGAACGAATAGAAATAGACAACGGAAACGATTTCCACTTCCGGTATTTTTAGCCGCTCGGCCAGCATTTGTAATGCCGCTTCCGGGATGTGGGAATAGCGATTTTGAACCTTGCAGAGATGCTGCAGCAGCAGGTCTGGAGCATCATTGGTTTCTGACAGGATTTCGTCGATAAATTGTTCGAGGTTATCCATGGCGAGAGGACCTCGCAACCTCATAAAAAACGCTTCTACACCAATAGCTTAATCTCATATTCGGCACCCCTCAAATGTTGTACCAGGCAGGATAAGAACTAACAGAGTATGGGTGCAGTTAAACACTTATAACCCCCGTTTTAACTGATCTAGATCATGTGAGTTACCGATATTTTTAGCCGGAAAAGAAGAGGTTTTTACAGTCGGTTTCGGCGGTTTTTTATTTGGTTAATGTTATGGGTTTGACCGGCTTTGGCAGTTGTTTTTGGGAAGAACAGAGACGGAATCCTGCGCAGGGAGAACCGGGGCCAGAGTAAGTTGCCAGAGTCGCACTCCGGCGCTTGACTCTGACCCCGGTGCTTCGGAGAATGGTTGCATGATTGAGCTTAATACGGCATGGGAGTTCGGTTCGGCCCTCGGCTTGGGTGTGCTTATCGGTCTGGAGCGTCAACGCACACGGGGAGATTCGGAGGTTTTTGCCGGTGTAAGAACATTTGCACTGGTCGCGTTGTTTGGTTCGGTGTCCGTATTCGCCAGTGAACAATCAGGGCTACCCTGGCTGGTTGGACTCACATTTCTTTCGGTGCTGGCCGTGGTGATCACGGCATATCAAGCGACTTCCAGGAAGGGCGCGATCGGGGCAACCACAGAGGTTTCCGTCTTGATCACGTTCTTTATCGGTTGTATCTGTGCCTGGGGACAGGTCGGTATTGCGGGTGCGGTAACGGTGGTTGCGATGTTGCTGTTATCACTCAAGAGCTGGCTTCACAATCTTGCCAAGCGTATTGAGCCTTCGGATGTTGAGGCAACACTCAAGTTCGCTATCATCACACTAATCGTGCTGCCTCTGGTGCCCAATACCAACTTCGGTCCGGAAGGTCTGGAAGTCATCAATCCTTACAAGACATGGTTGATGGTGGTGTTGATCGCGGGACTCAATTTTGTCGGTTACATCCTGGTCAAAGTCCTGGGCCGTGAACATGGTTTCGGACTCACGGGTCTTCTGGGTGGTCTTGTTTCGAGTACTGCAGTCACCCTGGGCTTTTCCCAGCGAAGTCGCATCGAGCCAAACCTTGCACCGGTATTGACCCTTTCCATTCTGCTGGCCTGGACGGTGATGTATTTTCGCGTTGTCATAGAAGTAGGGGTTGTTAATTTTGCCCTGGCCAAAGACCTGACCCTGGGGATGCTGTTCATGGGTATCGTCAGCCTGGCAATTTGCCTGCTGCTTTGGCGCAAAGGCCGCAGCAAGGAAACGGCGGAAGTTGAGTCGGGTCACAATCCATTTGAGCTTGGTGACGCTATCAAGTTCGGTGGACTCTTTGCGGTGGTCATCTTCATCGCCAGTGCTGCCCAGGCCTATTTTGGAGATACCGGCTTGTATGTGGCGGGTGCACTGGCTGGTCTGACCGATGTGGATGCTATTGCTCTTTCGATGGCCAACCTCGCCCAGCAAAACCCGGACAGCTCCACGGCGGCGGCACGGACGATCGTGATAGCGGTAATCTCGAACACCATGGTTAAATGCGGAATGGCGATCTGGCTTGGTGCGCCCAGCATGCGCCGTATCATGATTCCAATAACTGTAGTTTTGGCCCTGTCAGGAGTAGGTGCTGCCTACCTGGTTGGCTAGGAGGTAACCAGGGTAGTAGCTGGTGTCAGAGTCAAGTGCCAGAGTGCAACTATGGCACTTGACTCTGACATTATGGCTTTTGTGTTGAGGCTCAGATAGTAAATTAAGATTAAACTTACTATGAAAAAATTTTAAATCCATGTAGATTTTTTTAAGAACCTGAGCTAGTCTAAATATAGGGAAATTATATTATTGGGTGTAGAGTTCGCTTCTTACGCGAATAACTACCAAACCTTGATTGGAATAACTCACCCAGAGTTATAGGGTAATCCAGCAAGGGGATCAGGAAGTCATATTGAAGATACAAGGAAGTTCCTCTCTTTTATAGAGGGGGGGCTTAGCTGTTTCTGGACTTTGTGATATTCGATAAACAAAAGTAATAATATTTTATTAAGAGTTTGAAATGAAAAAATAGAAACCTTGAAATCGATTACGAACTAATTAGTCAGGGGTGACAGGGTTAGTTTCAGCAGGGAAGCAAGTGTTAACACCGCAATGAAGCACATTTCGATGGGGTCCATGGTTGCGATACCGTTATGAAAGTGGGGATGAGAATGAGACTTGCGAAGTCTATACAAAAGAAAAAGCACTATTAAGTCTAATATGGGCCGATTGGTTCTCATTGCGCCACTATTGCTCATTACCAGCTTCGCTTGGTTCGGTTTCTCCAATCAGGAGGCCGACGATCCGGCGATCTCAGCTGAACATGCTACCCGCCTTATTGCTAACCAGTCTGATCGCACGGGCGAGTATTCAACTACTGACCAAATACCGGAACAGGTGGGTGATCCTGACAAGAAAACGACAACGCCTACACCTGAGGATTTAGATTCCGTAGTTGCTGCGAGTCCAGACCCGGAAGAAAGAAAGAAGAATGAGCGCCTGGCCATGCCGGAATGGGAAAAGATTTTTAACCCCAACGGTACTCTGAAGGACGAGGTCAATCACACTGGAACAATCACCGTCAATGGTGTTCCCGACTACATTGATATCTATGACGGCGTCTATGCCGAGTTCATATTGGAAGAGTTTTCGAACGGCATCGCAACCGATATGTCTGCTCTATTACCTGCAGAGAAGATTTCTGATGAGGTCATTTATCGCGGGGAAGTCAATGCTGCTCATGACCTCGGACATGTCTACTTTTTGAGGAGCATGGGTAAAGATGATCATGCCAGGGTGTACGTTGGCATAGAACGCTTGATTGTTCCAGTCGATTCCTTTATCGAAATTGAATTCAATCAACTACCTGTGAAGGTCGGCTCAGGCAATCCATGGTGGCAACTCAAGGGCGAGCGAAAAGATGGTGATCTTCTCGCACGTATAAATTTAACGAGGGGACAGCCAGCCTTCGTGGAAATCGAAGAGTGGCAGGGAAGTGCTTATGCTCTTTTAGACACCTATAACGGTTCGCCTGGACATGGTTGCGTCAGGCAACCGGCGTTCATGTATTGCAGTAGCGAGCCGCCAATCGAACATCCAACCCAGGGGTTCGAATCCTGGGATTCAAATTTCCAACTGGTGGAAACAATACCACCGGATAATTTTTTACAACTGGGCGTCGATCTTAAGCGAATGCTTGGTTTTAACCGCAATTTCAGTGGGATTCTGGTTCGAACCCCTGAGGACATAGTGGTCAAGGGTTTTCGCGCGTCAAGACAGACTGCTTTTCTGGATCAGTATTGATAGTGATGTAATGTGAAATCAGGTTTTCAAATAGATGGTGAATTTGAGTTTTAACTGTAGGGGTGGGGTTTGAGTGAGTCACGCTCCTAATTACAGG
>JAOUCZ010000273.1 GCA_029859505.1 Lysobacterales bacterium
TTATACTAATTCGGCCCGGGTAAATAGCTTTACCTTTAAATTACATATAGTTAAGAGAGTATCGGGTATGTATATTTTTTGTATACAGGCGGGCAAATATGGTGTTGCAGCTATATAGAGTGATGATGATCTAGGTCATTATCGACAATCTCATGCTACCCTATATTGCGGTTTGTTATTGATATTGCTCAGTTCCTGCTTACTGAAACGACAGCGCAGGTTACAGATAAAAAAAACCTGTGTACCACGACTAATAATAAGGATTCTTCTCCAATGGCGCTCTTTAATGACTCCCTGTCTTTTTCATATTCAAAAATCGGACGGTTTCCTCACTTAAAGCTGCTGCTTGTCATCTTGTTGGTGGCAGCCATACAGGCTCCATTGAGCAGCACGGCATTTGCTGAACCGGACAACCCCAAACTAGCAAATGCAAAGTGCCTCAGGTGTCACGGCAAGGAAAACTACGAAAGGAAGGGTGCCAATGGCGAAATGCGCCCACTGCATGTAACGGCTGAGAAATTCCAGGGAAGCGTGCATGGCGGCTATGATTGTGTGGATTGTCACAACGATATCGTCAAGATTCCACATCATAAAGGTGTTGACCGCAAGGTCAGTTGTGTCAGTTGTCACCAGGATCTATGGGCAGAAGCTCAACTACATGATGAAAATGCCGGGGAGACGCGCCTGAGTGAGGTAATCGAAAAAATCGAAAGCTACATGAATTCCGTTCATGCCCGGCCCAGTATTGACGACCAGTCACGCACCAATGCGACCTGTTACGACTGTCATGATGCCCATTACATTTCCCCGATTGACACTGCCTACAGGGCTGAAAAAAAGTTTCAAATTCCCCCTATATGCGGCAAGTGCCATACCAGAGAGCTCGAGATTTATGAGAACTCGGTACATGGCAAAGAGATCCGCAACGGCAACACCGATGCTGCAGTCTGCAGCGATTGTCACACCAGCCATAATATCGATTTAGCGAATGACACATCCGGAAGACTGGCCATCACTGCTCAATGCGGTAATTGCCACCAGGAGCAACTGGATAGCTACGCGGAAACCTACCACGGCAAAATTACCCGCCTGGGTTATGGCGAAACGGCCAAGTGTTACGACTGCCACGGCTCCCACGCGATTAGAAGGGTTGATGAACCAGAATCGATGGTGCATAACGGCAACCGGCTGAAAACATGCCAGGCCTGTCACGAGGAAGCGACCGAGGGTTACGTGACATTCCAACCGCACGGCACGACCGATAATTTCTCCGAATACCCCGAGATGTGGCTCGCGGCGAAAGGTATGATCGGCCTTCTGATTGGTACTTTTGCGTTCTTCTGGCTGCACTCCGCCCTGTGGTTCTACCGTGAATACCAGGACCGTAAACACGGTAAAGACCGGCCACATATCCGTACTGAAGACCTGGATATGCCGGAGGGTAAGACACATTTCAGGCGATTTACACGCTGGTGGCGTCTGGCCCACCTGGTCGGCGCAATATCCATTATGCTGCTGGCCCTGACGGGCTTAACGGTGCTGTTCTCGGGCAGTGCATGGGCACCCTATGTAATGAACCTGCTCGGCGGCCCGACTTCAGCAGGCGTACTCCACCGTATCGGCGCGATCGGGTTTATGGGTGTGTTCTTCATACACCTCATTTACTTTGCATATCACATTGGCAGTAAATGGCGAACATTTGAGTGGTTCGGACCCAACTCACTGGTACCCAACTGGGGTGACCTCGGTGATGCGATCAACATGTTCCGCTGGTTCTTCGGCCTCGGGCCACGCCCGGTTCTTGAGCACTTCAGCTACTGGGAAAAATTCGATTACTGGGCCCCGTTCTGGGGTATGACAATCATCGGCGTCAGCGGCATGATGATGTGGTTCCCGGATGTGACCGCCACGTACCTGCCGGGCTGGGTATTCAATGTAGCTGCTATCGTACATGGCGAAGAAGCGATCCTGGCCGTGGTGTTCCTGTTCACGGTGCATTTCTTCAACAACCATTTCCGTCCGGACAAGTTCCCGCTGGATACCACCATGTTCACCGGCCGGGTACCGCTGGAACACTACCGGCATGAACACAGGCGCGAGTATGATCGCCTGGTGGCTAGCGGTGAACTTGAGAAATACCTTGTAAATGCGCCAACCGAGCCAATGGCACGGGGCTCCAGCGTTCTGGGCGCAACCCTGATCGTCATCGGTCTCACGTTGCTGACGCTGGTTATTCTTGGGTTCCTGGGTATTTAAGACGGATGATTATGATGAGCATACCGATCACGGTATAATCATCGGGAAAATGCGGACGGCATGGCGTTCGTCCGCATATCTAAAATTTGGCAAACGGGGCAACCCGATACAGAGGTCATATGAAACATTTCCTTTTCAGCATCGCAGCGATCACGTTCCTGACAGCCTGTTCCGAGGAACCCGGGTCACAGGAACCCGTTTATGACCTGGCTGCCGGCAAGGCGATTGCCGAGGCCGATTGTTCTGCCTGTCATGGCATGGATGGGCGTGGTGCGACTTCTGAAATTCCCCATTTGACGGCACAACCCTTGGAATACCTGATTGAAGCCATGCATGCCTACCGTGACGGCGGGCGTCTACACGCGGCGTTGCAGGATATGACCACCGGTATGAGCGAGGCGGACATGGCCAATATCGCTGCTTACTATGCCAGCCAGCCACCACTTGAACACACTCTCGAACAGGCTTCTGTCGAATCTTCTGATTCAAAGGGCTCAGATGTTGCCATGTTGTGCGAAGAGTGCCATGGCGAAAAAGGAATCAGCGAAACCGAAGGCGTTCCTAACCTGGCCGGTCAGCAACCGGCTTACCTGATGGCATCAACACTTCAATACAAGAGCGGGAATCGCAGTCATGAGGACATGGGCGATATGTTGACCGAACTGGACCAGGTCGATGTGGAAAAAATGGCCATGTACTTTGCTTCACAAAATGCACCGGCGCGCGAGGCACCTGCCTTTGGCGACCCGGTTGCCGGTGAGGCGGAATCCGCCAGTTGCGGCAAGTGCCATGGCGCCGACGGCATCAGCCATCGACCGATGATACCCAGCCTCGCTGCACAGGAACCCGTTTACCTCGTTGAGGCGAGCAAGGCCTACCATAACAACGAGCGCAGTGAAGAATCGCAAATGCCGGCCAAGACCGATGAGCAGATCAACAATATTGCTGCCTATTACGCAACCCGGGCGATGACCGCATCGGTTGAAGATGAGCCAACCGTACAGGAAATGGCCAGAAAATGTGACCGCTGCCACAACCTGCCCTCGGGCGACCGAAACCCGAGCACGCCATCATTAAACGGCCAGAGCCATGATTACCTGGTCAAGGCCATGAAGGAATATCGTGATTCTGATCGCGAAAATTCAATGATGCACAAGATGAGTGCCCGATACAGCGATGAAATGATCGACGCTTTGGCGACGTATTACGCCACCCAATAAGTTTAGAATCTCATCACGATTTTCCGCATCGTAGCCCCCATAGTAAAAATAGTCGGGTGGTGAGTTAGTACCCACCCAGCCAAACCTGGTTTGAATCTCAGCACCAGTTGGTAAGCACATGTTTTCGAGCAGTTTGCTGACCCAGATCAACTATTTTTTTAAAATGATATAAGCCAAAGCCTTAATTGATATAGATCAGGTATTCCCCTCTTCAACAAGCAGATTATGAACGTGGGATAAGGCCAATCACACGCATTGGTTACAACCCATCTAATTCACGAGGAGACTAATGTGAATACGAAATACAATTTATCTAGAAACAAACTGACCTCAATAGCCGGTCTGGCACTGGGAATGCTCATTTTCCTGGTACCAGGTTCTGCTTTTGGTCAAGAAGAGTACAAGGGTGCTGAGTATTGTAAGAATTGTCATGAAGCTCAATACAATAAGTGGACAGCTTCTGGTCATCCCTACAAACTCATGTGATGACGGTGGCATTCACTGTGAACAGTGCCATGGCAACAATGGCGGCGACGGCCATATGACCGGTGCTGACCGCATCGATAAATCTGCCGCAGCCTGTGGTGCCTGTCACTATCGTGAAGCAAGCCCGGATGCCGAAGTTAATGTTATTCCGGCCAGCAAAGGTTTCATCAAACACCATGAACAGTACAACACACACCTGGCCAGCCCGCATAGCAATATGAATTGTGTCGCCTGCCACGACCCACACAAACGCGGCGAATTCTCAATCAAAACAACAGAACCTGGCAAAGAATGCACAGGCTGTCACACTCAAGAGGCTTATACGACGGTTTTCGATCAAAGCCCAATGGCCAGTTATGGCGTAGAATGTAAAGACTGCCATATGCCTTACGCCAGCAAATCTGCCAACCAGCTTGGCCCGTTTGAAGGCGACCTGCAGACTCACCTTTTCTACATCAACACCGATGAAAATGCCATTATGTTCGAAGACGCAGATGGCACTCCAAACCCAACTGGTGCATATGTAGCACTTGATTTTGAGGTACCCGGCAAACCTGACAAAGTAAACAAAGGTGCTGTAACACTTGATTTCGCGTGCAAACGCTGCCACGAAACTGCCGAGATGGCGGAACTGGGCAAATTTGCCAAGAACTTCCACCGCAGGGACACGACCGTACCTGAACTCGAATTCATCGGTCTCAACGCCGGTCTCACGGGTAACTGGTGGGGCGGTGTAGATCGCAACAGCGAAGGCTTCATGGTGGAGGTTGCTAATTCCAGTGGTGCCCTGGTGCTGGTCGCTTCTTTCTACACCTACGACGACGCGGGCAA
>JAOUCZ010000274.1 GCA_029859505.1 Lysobacterales bacterium
GCCACAGAATTACCGGTCAATTTTTCCATCTTGTCATCGACAAAAGGGCTTTCATCTTCGGTTTGTAAATCATCTGAGGAGGATTCTTCAGTACGTAACTTAAGCGCAGTATTGACAAGCTTTCTCAAAATTGACAGGTCTACCGGCTTGGATACAAAGTCGAATGCGCCAATTTTCAGAGCTGTAACAGCGTCTTCTACTCTGCCATGCGCGGTGATGACCGCCGCCGGTAATTGCTCGTGATCCCTGGCAATTTCGCGCACAAGATCCAGGCCGCTACCGTCCGGCAGACGCATATCGGTCAGGCAAAAACTGAAGCTGTGCTCGGCCAGCGCGCGCCTTGCTGTGCGCAGGTCTTCAGCGGTTGTAACCTGCAGACCCATCCTGGTCAGAGTGAGGTCCAGTAATTCCCGGATATCGGGTTCATCATCTACGACTAATACATGATTTTGCATGATGCTTACCTAAATTTTACGTTTTATTTTTCTAAGTGCATTCCCTGGTAGTGGGGTCGCCTTAGTATTCACTGCCCTGATATCCTCTCTTTTTCGCTCCGTGCCAAGGCCATGCGTATATGAAAACGAGAGTAACTTCCAATTGCTGAGTCTACAGTAAGTTCCGCCTGGTTTACCTCACAAAGTTGCCGGGCTATATACAAACCCAAACCAGATCCTTGTTTATGAGTGGTGAAAAAAGGCTCAAAAATACGTTTCAGATTACCCTCCGGAATTCCCGGGCCATTATCTTCAACAGTAATAACACAATACCCCGTCTTTGGAAGGTGCTTCATGGTAAGAACCACCTGTGGAATGGCAGCATCCAGCCGGGCATGCCGGTTGGCATTCTCCAGTAGTTTCCCGACTGCCTGGTGCAACTGGCTGCGATCAAATAAAACCAGCGTCCCTTCTTCTTCCGGGTCGATTTCCAACGTCAGTCGAATGCCGGGCAGTGAGCTCTTGGTTTCCACTGACAGTTCCTTTAAAAACGGAATAAGCTCAAAAATATCAGGTCGCGACTTTTCGTGTCTAGATAGTTGCAGTATGTTTTGAACGATACCATTCATCCTGCCTGCCTGGCTGTGAATGATATCAACCAGGCGCACATCAGATTCAACGATATCCTCCGATTCTTCGAGAAGTTGAGCTGCGTGGTTGATGGCAGCCAGGGGGTTACGGATTTCATGTGCGATGCTGCCGGAGAGATTTGCCATCATATTGGCTGACATCTCAACCGCTCGCTGAGAGATCACTTCATTGTCATCGAGAAATATCAAAACACGGATACTTGAGTTGCCAGGGAGGGCAACAAATTTCGGTGCTATCTGGGCCTGGCTGGAATAAAGTGTCATCGAGGCAGGTTCCGCAGAAGGGTTGTCATACCAGTTTGCCAGCGCTTTATCGAGTTGAGGAGAGACTTTTGCCAGAATCTTTTGATCGGCTTTTGGAGATCCAAGCAAGAACCAGGCCGATTCATTCATTAGTTGAATTCGACCATCAGAATCTACTGCCAGCACGCCATTTCGCATACGTCGAATGACGAGTTCATTCACCTGCTCCAAGCGGGTCAGTTGGACTGCTTGTCGCTCAGCGGTCAAACGGTAATCTTTTAACCAGCGAGTAAGCATGTTTACCAGAATCGTGCCAGTAAAAGTGGTCAGTCCGTAAATGCCGGCCTGTATCAGTGCTGCCGTCGTTTCACGCTGGGTTAACCAGTCCACCAATGCCGCACCAATAAAAGCGAGAACGACTAACGATGCAATGAACAACGCAAACCGCAAGGGCAGCAGAATGGCGGCTGCAGCACTGGTGAAAATAAGCAAAATGGCCAGGCTACTTCCCATGCGGCCAAATATAAACAGTAAAATGGAAAAGAAAATTACATCTATAAACAAGGTCGCCACAGCTGTGGCATAGGGTCTGGTCGTTCGTCGCCGGGTGTCAATAAGCAGAAAAACAGACATGATAAAATAAGAAAGTAGTATCGCCCCGCCGATAGTAATCTTATCCAGTACCAGTTGAGTGAACACCAGGTCGGATAATGTTGCGTATAATAAAATCAAGCTGATCAACAACCTGAAGACGCTTAGATACGAAAGAACCCGGTGGGTTAGTGCCTCGGGTAATGGGAAATTTGAGGGTAATGCAGCTTGGCTCATTTTTTCCTTGCAGATATCAACCAAACCAATGTTGGTTCGATGTCCGTCAAAATCCATTTAAATTCTGCTTATGAATGCAGTATATCATTCAGACATTGGTTCAGCTTACCTTTGCTTTAAACTTCGTTTCAGTGGAAAATACCAATCTTTGGCAAAGCTATATTCAGCACAAAACAAAATCAGCTCAACGGTTTCATATCAGTCATTTTCTGAAGGAGTTAGCATGAATTTCCATGAATACCAGGCGAGAGAATTATTCGCCAGTTACGGAGTACCCGTCCCCGGAGGCGCGGTTGCGCGTACGCCCGAAGATGCAGTCGTGGCTGCACAGGGTCTTGGCGGCCACGAATGGGTGGTTAAAGCACAGGTACATGCAGGCGGTCGCGGTAAGGCCGGTGGTGTCAAACTGGTCAATACGCTTGATGAGGTCAGGGCTGAAACCAAACGTATGCTGAATATGAAGATCAGTACCTACCAGACCGGCGGCCTCGCTTTGCCGGTGGATTTGGTAATGATTGCCAAGGCAACAGATATTAAAACCGAGCTTTACCTTTCCATCCTTATCGACCGCGTTAACCGTTGTGTCACGTTCATGGGTTCAGCTGCTGGCGGCATGGATATTGAAAAGGTAGCTGCCACTGAACCGGAAAAAATTGTAACAATTAACATCGACAATACAGCCGGCTTTCAGGCATACCAGGGCCGCCAAATGGGTTTTGGCATGGGGCTTTCTCCCAAGCACGTAGGGCAACTGACTAAAATCATGTCAGGGCTTTACCGCTTGTTTGTCGATAAAGATCTTAGCCTGTTAGAGGTTAACCCATTGATCATCGACGGCGACGATAACCTGGTTGCACTGGATGCGAAGATCAACGCGGATGACAATGCCCTGTTCAGACATCAGGATCTGGCCGCGATGCGCGATGAGGCTCAGGAAGACCCGACCGAGGCGGCAGCAAGCCGTCACGGATTGAACTACATCACACTGGACGGAAACATTGCCTGCATGGTGAATGGTGCAGGCCTGGCCATGGCGACCATGGACGTGGTTAAGCTCAATGGTGGTGAACCGGCCAACTTCCTTGATGTTGGCGGTGGCACCACTGCAGAACGCGTTAAAGAAGCTTTTAAAATTATTCTTTCAGGCGAAAGCGTTGAGGCAATTCTTGTCAATATTTTCGGTGGTATCGTCCGTTGTGACCTGATTGCTCAAGGCATCATTGCCGCGGTACAGGAGGTCGGTGTGAATGTACCGGTTGTCGTGCGACTGGAAGGCACACTGGTGGATGAGGGTAGAAAATTGCTGGCTGATAGCGGTCTTGCCATCATCTCTGCAACCGATTTGAACGATGCTGCGAAAAAAGTAGTCGCAGCAGCCAATAATAGCGAGGTGGCCCAATGAGCGTTCTCATCAATAAGGATACCAAAGTCATTTGCCAGGGTTTTACAGGTAGCCAGGGCACCTTTCATTCTGAACAGGCCATTGAGTACGGCACACAGTTGGTTGGCGGCGTAACACCCGGCAAAGGCGGGCAGGTACACCTGGACCGGCCAGTATTTAATACGGTTGCCGAAGCTGCCGCCGAAACAGGCGCTGATGCAACTGTTATATATGTACCACCACCTTTCGCAGCCGATGCCATATTGGAAGCAGTTGATGCTGATATAAAAGTTATCGTGGCGATAACCGAGGGCATCCCGGTACAGGACATGATTCGGGTTAAGGCTGTTCTGGATCAAAAACCGGATACATGGCTGGTCGGTCCTAACTGTCCTGGCATTATTACTCCCGGGGCCTGCAAAATTGGCATTATGCCCGGACGTATCCATAGCCCGGGAAAAGTAGGTGTGGTTTCCCGTTCCGGCACATTGACCTATGAAGCCGTCTACCAGACAACCCAGGCAGGCTTGGGTCAAACCACTGTTATTGGAATCGGTGGTGACCCCATCCAGGGTATGAACTTTATCGATTGCCTGCATTTGTTCCAGGATGACCCGGAAACAGAAGGCATTATCATGGTCGGTGAAATTGGTGGTTCAGCCGAAGAAGATGCTGCTGAATTTATCACTGAGTATGTGACCAAACCGGTGGTCGCCTACATCGCTGGTGTAACTGCACCCCCGGGTAAACGCATGGGTCATGCCGGTGCAATTATTGCCGGTGGAAAGGGCACAGCGTCAGCCAAGTTTGAAGCATTGGAAGCGGCCGGGGTGACCACTGTCCGGTCCCCGGCTGATCTCGGTAATGCGATTCAGAAAATTCTCTGAATCAAAAACCTGTAACCTGCCCGCGCTGACGGGCAGGTTCACACCTATCTACATTTTCATGATTAAAATTGCCTTGGCACAACAGGATTTCCCTGTCGGTGATATGACCGGTAACCTGGTTCGGGCACAAAAAAGTATCGCTTTGGCACTTGAGAAGGGTGCCGACCTCATATTGTTTCCGGAAATGGCCATCAGTGGTTACCCGCCGGAAGATCTGTTGTTGCGTCCGGGCTTCATGCGCCGTTGCCATGATGTTATGGACGAATTGGTTGCGAGTGTAAAAGGCATTGATGTTGTTATCGGGCATCCCTGGACTGAAGGGGGCGAAAGATTTAATGCCGTCAGTTGGGTACGTGACG
>JAOUCZ010000275.1 GCA_029859505.1 Lysobacterales bacterium
CAATACCGATGCACTTTCACTATTTCTTGACCAACGGGGGAAAGTGACCGGCTCTGTCCAGACACGATCGAAGCCGAGCGCCTTCATATTCTCAACGGCCCATTTAACGGCATTCTCATCTGCCTTTGTCCCACCCATCCTCGGACCAACTTCACTCGTCAACGATTTCACAAGGTCCCAGGCAAGATCGGAATTCAATGCTTTGTTTTGTAACTGTGTAATTACCCCGTCTGAATTCTCAGCCATTTGGGCTTCGACCTGGAACACCGCCAAAGTGAGGGCAACAACAAGCGATATGCAGTGCATTGATTTTTTCATAAACATGTCCGGAGCAAGTCGCGTAGTCTTACGCGTGATTTGAAGGGTTTAATTTGGGCGTTACATTAGCGTAGACTGGATTGCCTGTACTAACCCGAAGTCATCATTGGCTCAAGCAGTGTCAGGGCCTGCCTGTAAACACGACGTTTAAACCTGATGACATTGTCAGCGGGATACCAGAAATCTACCCAGCGAAAATCACGGAACTCGGGCTCACCGGTAGTTTTGAAGTCGAACTGAATATTGTCATCACGCAATTTCAACAAGAACCAGACCTGCTTCTGGCCAATGCAAAGAGGCTTGCACTGTGATCTTTGAAAACGACGAGGCAACTGGTAGCGTAGCCATCCAGGGGTTGCACCAAGCAAGTGTACGTGCTCTTCAGTCAAACCGGTTTCTTCATGCAATTCCCGGTACATGGCCTCCACGGGGGTTTCATCAGTATTCATGCCGCCCTGCGGAAATTGCCAGCCATCATTGTTTGACCGTTGCGCCCAGAACACCTGGCCATCATTGTTCATGATAACCATGGCTACATTGGGTCTGAATCCGTCCGAATCGATCATGTTTGTTTTTTCTTTTGAGCCTGCTGAAAATCGATGTTATGGGTTTACTTAATACGTGCGATAATTTTAAATCTTAATCAACCAAACCATGTTAATCAATCCTGCAAAATGATTCCAACCTCATTACGACGATCATTGCTCTTTATATTGCTGCTGCTATCAGTCAGCAGTGTACTTTTTGCAAGTGCGAGTGGTTCGGTAACACTGGGTTGGTCGGATTGGCTGGCTGCAGTTCAGGACCCCAATAGTCGCTATGGTGAATTGATCTGGCGTTTACGGCTGCCGCGTGCAATGGCCGCATGGGTGGTGGGCTCAATGCTGGCAATGTCCGGCTGCCTGATGCAGGTACTGTTGCGAAATCCATTGGCGGATCCTTATGTTCTCGGCGTATCAGGTGGTGCCGCGTTTGCTACCTTGCTGGGTATGGTGTTTGGTATCGCAGCCGGATTCCTTCCATGGCTGGCCATTCTTGGTGCCCTGGTTTCTATTTTGATCGTATTTGGTCTGGCACGCGGAACCGGACCCTGGAGTGGTACGCGTCTATTGTTAACCGGCGTTGTTACCGCCTCTGGATGGGCTGCACTCATAAGCCTGATTCTCTCCTTGAGCCCGGACAACAGTCTACGCGGAATGTTATTTTGGCTGATGGGTGACTTGAGTTACGCCACACTGCCTTCCTGGTCATTGTTTGTGCTCGTTGGCAGCTTTATCCTGACCCTGGGCCTGGCACGCAGCCTGAACGTGCTTGCCATGGGTGAAACAACCGCCCGTCTGCTCGGCGAACCAACCCATCGAATGCTCTGGCTGGTCTACCTGCTCGCATCGGTACTGACGGCAACTGCGGTCTCTATAGCGGGCAGTATTGGTTTTGTAGGGTTGATTGTGCCGCACCTGATGCGCTTACTGGTTGGTTCCGATCACCGCATCCTGATCCCGGCCGCGACGCTGTTTGGCGGGGTGTTCCTGGTATTTTCAGATACGCTGGCACGTACTGTATTGAGCCCTCAGCAGTTACCCGTTGGCGTCATCACGGCACTGCTTGGTGTACCGCTCTTCCTACTTCTGTTAAACCGCGCAAGGTTGAAGGGCGTATGACTTCGTTGGCCTGTCAATCCCTTGATGTCAGCATCGGAGGCAAAGACATCTGCAGCAAACTGAACCTGGCGCTTGAGCCTGGCCAGTTCTGGGGCCTTTTAGGACCAAATGGTATCGGCAAAACCACGCTTCTCAAATGCATGGCCGGTTTATCCCCGCCCGATAGCGGCAATGTGTTACTCGAAAATCAGGGGATAGAAAACCTGCCGCGACGTGTGGTTGCACGTCTGCTCGGTATGCTCCAGCAGCACACGGTTTATGTATTTGATGCCAGTGTGCTCGAAACGGCTATGACCGGACGACATCCCCACCTGGCATATTGGGAGCGCGAAGGTCCAAAAGACAAGCAGAAGGCGTTGGACGCCATTAGGGCCGTTGACCTGGCCGGATTTGAAAGCCGCAGCGTGACAGGTTTATCCGGTGGGGAGGCACGTCGCCTGGCATTTGCTTCGTTGATCGTTCAGGAACCGGCCATCCTGTTATTAGACGAACCAACCAACCATCTTGATATGAAGCACCAGATTCGCATCATGAACCAGGTGAAAGGGCAGGTCATTGACGAGAACCGCAGCGCTATGATTGCATTACACGACGTCAACCTGGCAGCCCGTTACTGCACCCATATTGTGATGCTTTTAGGTAAAGGGGACTGGCAGGCAGGCCCCGTGCTTGAATTACTGGACAGGGAAAATCTCGAACGGCTCTACCAGTGCCCGGTAGAAGTTGTACAAACCTCAAGCGGCAGGCGATTCCTGCCCGGCAGCTGAATCCATCCGCCCTTTTAACCTCATATAGGCTTTACCCAGGTGCCAGGCACCAATTCCCCATACTGCCATAATGGGGATGTAAATCCACGCAACCTGGGAAATTGAAAGACCGGCCATCATCGTGCCTTTAAAAATCCAACTGGCGGTAACGTCACTGCCACGGTATACCACCGTATCAATGAAGTTCTTGCTCTTGTATTTGGTCTCGCGATCAACCACGGTGAATAGCATTTCCTTGACCGGCCCCAATAAACCATAGTTTAAAGCGCGTTGCGCAACCTGGACCGCAGCGAACAGGACGAGGCCAAGCGAACTGCCAAGAATGGTGAAGCCTGCCGCCAAAATGATCGGCGGTAAAATTGCCGTTCGCGGCATTCCAAGGTAAATCACGAGCCGTGACGTAATCAGAAACTGGAACAGGAACGCCAGCACCTGCACTACCAGATCCACATAGCTGAAAAACTGGGTGCGCTCATCAAACCCGACGATATTTTCATCAACCAGCACCGCGAGACCGTTATATAAAAATGTTGCTGTCAGGTTATGGGATAGCATCAAAAGACAGATCAGCAGCAGGTACTTGGACTTGAACACATGCACTGCTCCTTCCCAGATACTGCCTCCGATGATCTTTGCAGGTTGCTCCTTATGCTGATTTCGTTCAAACCGGCCAAGGGAAATTGCAAAGGCCGTTGCAACAATCAGGCAGACTATCGACAGTGTCATCACACCACCGGAACCGATCTGCTCAACCCAGTTTGCAGTCAGCAATGGTCCTGAAATTGCGCCGAGGCTACCACCCGCCATAATGCTGCCGAATAACCGTTGCGCCTGGTCCGGGTGGAAAATGTCAGCCATGAAGCTCCAGAATACCGAAACCACGAACAAATTGAAGACGCTTAGCCAGACATAAAAACTGTATTGAACCCAGTCGCTGGTTGCATCACCCTCGAATGCAAGCGCGAAAAAGATCAGGTTTGAGATAAAAAACAGGTAAATCCCGGGGACAAAAAGCCCTCGTCTGAACCTTGACACCAACCAGCCGAAAATGGGAACGATCAGCAACATGCATACGAATGTTGCGGTATATAACAGATGCAGAGACTCAGCGTGATTGGCCGAGACCGTGCCACGGATTGGGCGCAGCATGAAGTAACCGGCTAACAGGAAAAAGAAATAGCCGAAAGCCAGCAGAAAACGCGGCCATTCACTGTGGCGGATATTGATCAGGTTCAAAAAGGGTCAGCCCTCCATGATGGAGACTGACTGTCCGGACCGCAGTCGTTCATTTCCCCGGATAATGACCGTGTTCCCATCCGACAAATCACCACTGACTTCAATCTGGTCACCGGAACCAATACCTGTTGTCACCATGACCTGTTTCGCTTTCTGATCATTGTCGACAACAAAAACAGAAATGGCGCCGGGCCTTAATACCAATGCATCACGTGGAACCACCAGTGCCTCCCTGGCAAAAGAAGTCGGAACGGAAACACGTAAGGTCTGACCTACAGGGAAACTACCACTTTCAATATCTAGCCGGAGTTCAAACTGATGTGTATTCTCTGAGCCAACAGCCACCACTGTTCTGACTATGCCAGTCGCCACTACATTTCCCGTACGCACGGCCAACTCCTGACCTGGCAGCACATAGGAGTAATACTCAAGAGGTGCCCTTGCGATCACCTCAAGGTGTTGCTGGTCAACCATACGGACCACATTTCTGCCAATATCGACCCGCTCCCCCGGCATCATCAAGCGCTCAACTACGATACCGCTGAAAGGCGCACGTATGCTGGTCCGCGACAATTGGTCCTCTAGTTGTGCCAAACGGGATTTGGCGACCCGCAGATCTCCCCTCGAAACATCACGGTCAGACCTGGTTTCCTCAAGTTTGGTTGCAGCAGCCAGATTTGACTCAGCCAATTTTACATACCGGCTTTCCTCACTTTCGAGGTACTTCTGCCTGGCCTGGGCACGTTCAACTTCGGCCAGTAATTCCTGCCTTCGAAGCAGGATGATCGTAT
>JAOUCZ010000276.1 GCA_029859505.1 Lysobacterales bacterium
CGGTTTTATCAGCAAACGGGCGGATTACTACACCCTGGGTGGTGGCGCGGAGTTGGGTCATGGGTTGCCACCGGAGGGAGACGCCCTGTTGCGCAAGACAGCAAATGACGCCGGCGTCGAACTGCTGATGGCTGATAATCTGGAAGGAATAATCTTTCGCAAAATGGAATTGCTGGAAATGATTCGGCCAGGGGTGCTTGTCAGTATTGGTGGTTCGCAGGCCAATCTCGGTAGCGCCGAAGAGATACTGCGGTTGCAACCGGGTCTGGTACCAGACCGCGAAGCCGACCAGGCCGGAAATGGTGTTGTCGGTGCTGCCCTGCGCCAGGGTACTCCGGTAATCCATATGTTAAACATCAAATCGATAAGCAGCCGGGTTGGAATACCCTATGACAGTCCCCCACGAAAAACCGGGCCTGCCAGAGTAAGTTCCGCCTGGTCTCTTGCCGGGTTGCTGCTATTTTTCGCCGTTCTGTTTACCCACAAACGCTGGAGACTGGAACCAGCTGAAAAATAGGGCCCTGAAAGAAAGGATTTCTCACTGCATTTGTTAGCTGAGTACGCGACACTCAGAAGCGAACATGTATACTCGCGGTTGCTGCGCAATAACGGGTTGGTTTTATGCGTTTACGTCATATTGAAGTGTTTCATGCAGTCTACTCCTGCGGCTCAGTGACACGTGCCGCTGAGGTGCTGAAGGTCTCACAGCCATCGATTAGCAAGGTGCTGTCGCATGCAGAGCAGCAACTGGGCTACCCGCTTTTCCATCGGGTCAGGGGAAAGTTAATTCCTACACCTGAAGCCAACCAGCTTTTTGTCCAGGTCGCCCAGGTGAACGAAGGTGTGGGCCGGGTACGTCAGCTTGCTGCCAATCTGCGTTCGGTGGAAAAGGGTACGATCCGGATCGCGGCCACACCGGCATTCGGAATCGACTTCCTGCCCGGGGCCATTGCGAGCTATCGCGAGAATCATGCAGACATCATGTTCAGTCTCGAAACCCTGCGTCACGAAGAATTGTCCAGTGCCCTGATGGATTCCCGTATCGATATCGGCCTGGCTTTTGATCATGGCAATTTACCGGGTATCGGTGGCGAGTTGCTGGGATACGGGAGGTTTGTTGTATTGGCTCCAGAGAGCATGGCCGTGGCTAAGGAGGGTGCATTGCAGTTAAAGGATTTGGCCGGTCTCCCGTTTATCAAGCTCGATAACCAGGGTCCGCTGGATCGCTATCTGACCGCTCATATCGAGGCGAGTGAAATTCAGCTGAAATCAGTGGTTACTGCAGGTTCTTACCAGTTGGCCAAGGCATTTGTATCACATGGTGTGGGTTTATGTATTGCCGATGAGGTGACGGCACGCTCCGGAGGTCACGAGGGTATAACGATTCGTGAACTGGAGCCCGCTTTGAAGTTCCGGGTTTCCGCATTGCACACTGATCAGGAGTCTACTTCCCTGGTCAGCAGGGAGTTTATTGACCATATGAAGGTTTGCTTTCATCAGTTCCTCAATAATGCAAACCAGGCAGATTGAGAATTTTCTGGTCTACTTCAGAATGCATTGGTAAAGAACATTTAGGGGTCCTATACTCCGGACGATTATGCAAATCCTTGCACTGATTATCATTGCCATCACTGTTTTCCTGATCGCCAGGCGCTATCAAACGCATGCAACCCTGTTTCTTGCAGGGTTTGCCTTATTAACTACGGCGTATATTGCACAGGTCAGGGTTGAAGGGGCAGGAGTAGCAGAGTCCATCACGGGCCTGTTTGCTTTTGATCTGTTTGCGATGGTCAGCGAAGCGTTTTCAAACCGCGTTGCCCGAATCGGGATGATCATCATGGCTGCCGGTGGTTTTGCCAAATACATGACATCGATTTCAGCATCCACAGCGCTTGTTAACCTGTCTATCAAGCCGCTTTCCCGTGTCAGTAACCCCTATGTGTTGCTGGCCATAACCTACGTGGCTGGCCAGACTCTCAATATCTTTATACCCAGTGCGGCCGGTCTGGCTATGCTCCTGCTGGTTGCGATGTATCCCACGCTGGTTCAACTCGGTGTCCGGCCGGTTGCTGCTGCCGCGGTAATTGGTACAACGGCCTGCCTGGATCTGGGGCCGGCTTCACCCGCCGCCAATGTAACGGCCGAGGTGATCGGAATCTCTCCGATCGAGTATTTCGTACAGTATCAGCTCAAGGTTTCCGCGGTGGTGGTGCCAGTTGTTGCGGGTTTGCATTTTATCTGGCAGCGCTGGTGTGATCAACGGGAGCCTGAGGTGCAATCAACCTCAGTACTTGAAGTACCTGCTGAAAATGATAAGCAAGATTCTGTGCCGGCAATCTATGCCCTGTTGCCGATTCTGCCACTGTTTCTGTTGTTCGTATTCAGTCCGCTGTTTCTTACCGCAATTCGTCTGGATGTGGTTACAGCCATGCTGATCAGCCTGGCTATTGGTATGACATGTGAAGGTATTCGTCACCGGAGTTTGCGTAAGAGTCTGAGTGGCATCACGGATTTTTTCCGTGGAATGGGTGAGATCTTCAGTTCAGTGGTGACCTTAATCGTTGCTGCAGAGGTGTTTGCAATGGGTATAAAGGCCACCGGTCTGATTGGCTCATTGGTCGCAATGGTTGAAGGTAACGAGCTGGGTAGCAGCGTCATGGTCCTTACCATGGTTCTTTTGTTGGGTGTAGCTGCAATGCTGACCGGCAGCGGTAATGCCGCTCTGTTCAGTTTTTCCGGCATGATGCCGGCCATTGCGGGCAGAATGAACACACCGATTGTTTCTCTTATCCTTCCATCACAGTTTGCCGGTGGCCTATTCAGAAGTATTTCGCCGGTAGCGGGTGTCATCATTGCTGTGGCCGGAGCGGCCAAAGTGACCCCTTTTGCAATCGTTAAACGCACGTCGGTGCCGATGATTGGCGGCGTTATTGCAACCATGGTCGCAAGCCACTTCCTGGTTTGAGTTAGTTACTAATGTTCATCAGGTGACGCGAGAAAAAGTCACTGACTTCCTCCCTCAGGTCGATAGACTCACCGTTATCGTTTACATCAAAAGGTGCGAAGCTGTGGCCGAACCCCTCTGCAATAACAGAATTAAAATCGTAACCCTTGTCCTCGTAGTCTTTTTGAAAAGCCGCGTGCTGATCCGGATAAACCACGCGGTCGCTGTCTCCCTGGATATGCAATACAGGTGGTGGGATTGTCGTGGGGTTTTGCCTTATCCAGTAGGAGGGTGACAGATCGCGGTTGATCGCCGGGTCATCCGAACGGCGTTCTGCTTGCCGGATCGTAAAGTCGTAAGGACCATAGAAGCCAACCAGGGCAGAGGGCTTGAATACCGGAGTTTCGTAGCCAAAGTGACGGTATATGTTGCTGCCTCCCAGTATGTAGAGATTCGACAAACAGCAACCCGCTGAGAAACCCAGCATACCGAGCCGGTTGAAGTCGTAGTTGTAATCTGCAGCATGATCCCGGAGAAAAGCCAACACGTCTGCAAGGTCGAACAGGTTTCTGGGCCACATCGAAAATCGGCTATTGCGACTGCCAAGGGAATAAGAGATCGATGCACAGTTGAGGCCGGCTTTGGTTAGAAAGTCTGCCGATTGACTACAACGCTCATCATCTTTGCTGCCAGCAAAGAAACCTCCGCCATGCAAACACACAACCAGTGGCTGCCCGGGCTGCTCAACCAGGTATAGATCCAGTTGCTGTGTTTCGTTGTAGTTTAGGTTTGTTATTTGACGGGTCATTTGAAACTAAAAACGGGAGCCGGATCTATATGCGTGCAGCAGCGTCATGGGCGCTGGCGCAGGCCAGTGTCCAGCCCAGCATGCCGTGACCGGTATTGAGATGAACGCCTTCAACAGAACTTGGGCCGGTCAGCGGCCGGCTATCGGGGGTCATGGGCCGGAAACCTCCCCACTCCCCGGTAGAGTTGACATCATAATTGGCGATGGCCGGTGCAATTGTACGTGCGGTCTCAAACAATTTTTGTGCCCTGACCGGGTCCATACCCGTTCGGAAACCGACAAAGTCAGCGAAACCTGCAATCCGGATGTCGTCACCGAGCCGGCTGAAGACGATTTTACGGCCCGGGTCGGTAATGCTGACTGAATTCGAGGTTTCGCTGGCAGGAAGGGTGACGCTGTAGCCGCGCATCGGGTAAATGTTGGTTTTGATACCCAGGGGGTCCAGCAGTTTGCCGCTCCAGGCGCCCATACATACAACCACGGCATCCGCCTTAATTATTCCCTGGTCGGTTTCAACCGCAGCCAATTTATCACCACGGGTGACAATCTTCTGAACCTTTGTGTTAAGCCTGAATTTAGTATCACGATTCGTGGCCAACCATTTGCTAAGTCCGGTTGTAAACTCGAGAGAATCCCCGACCTGGTCACTTTTTGAGTAGACCGCGCCTGCGTATTCATTTTCAAAATGATGTAGCGCCGGCTCAATCTCTGCAGCCTGGGCAAAGGTGACGACCCTGGCGTCACAGCCATATTGGCGCTTGAGCGTACAAACCTGTGCCGCCTCCGTTAATGCTGGTTTTCCGGCCAGTAGTACCAGTTTCCCCGCCTCGCGGAATGAAAATTCCAACCCGGTCTGGGTGCGTAATTCCGTCATCAGTGACGCAGACCGAAGAGCCAGTTGCAGTATCGCGATCGTATTCTGGCGGTTCTGATGGCCTGTACACTGGCGCAGGAAAGCTTGACCCCAACAGACAAGCTGAGTATTAAGTGGCGGGCGAACATAAAACGC
>JAOUCZ010000277.1 GCA_029859505.1 Lysobacterales bacterium
TGCCGTCGCGGTACAAACCAAGTCTGTCGGCGAAGCCATACCTTACACCCGCTCCATCGCACACGAATCCGGCTGGCAATGGCGTATACCCCTGCAACATCGTGTTGGAAACGGGCTGGTATACAGTAGTCCTTATATCAGTGATGACGATGCCAAAAAACTGCTGTTGGACAACATTGAGGGTGAGACACTGACAGAACCACGTGTGATCAAATTCAAGCCTGGTCAACGATTAAAGAACTGGAATAAAAACGTGATCGCAATGGGCCTATCCAGTGGGTTTATCGAGCCTCTGGAATCTACCAGCATTCACCTGATACAGAGAAGTGTGATCCGCCTGATGCAGATGTTCCCCCTGCAGGGTATCAAACAATCTGATATTGATGAGTTCAACCGGCAGGCCAAAATTGAGATAGAGCACGTCAGGGATTTCGTTATTCTTCACTACAAGGTGACCAACCGGCAGGACAGTGACTTCTGGCGTTATTGCAAGTCCATGCCGGTGCCTGATTCGCTGAAACACCGAATTGACCTGTTCAGTGACTCGGCGCGGGTTTTCAAGGTATCCAATGAGTTGTTCGGTGAAAATTCCTGGACCCAGGTCATGTTGGGCCAAGGCATCATGCCGGAGCAATATCACCCGGTTGCCGATGTCATGAGTGATCAGGAACTGACCCGGTTTATGCAGGACATCAAGACGAAAGTAGATAAAACTGTTGCCGGTTTGCCGAATCACCAGACCTATGTAGAGCAATATTGCAAAGCAATGAAATAATTGAATACACCCATACCCGTTGGGAACTGTAAGCGCTTGTCAACAATGAAAATAATTTTGTAATTTTCCTTGACAAGATATAGAATGTAACCGCTTACATTTTTTATCGGACCAGATCAGCATGGCGACAATTTACGAGGTGTCAAAGCTCGCCGGCGTGTCTCTGGCAACCGTTTCACGTGTCATGAACGACAGTGGAAAAGTCACTCCAAAAACCCGCGATAAAGTCCTGGCTGCGATAGCAGAACTTGGCTACAGACCTAACTCCATGGCGCAATCCCTGGCGTCAAGGCGATCCAATAGTGTAGGAATTCTCATTCCAGAGCTACATGGTCCTTTTTTCGGTGTCATGCTCAGCAGTGTAGAAAAGGAACTGCGGGACGCAGGAAAACGCGTCATCATCACGGCTGGACACAGCGATGAAGCCAAGGAAAAAGACTGTATTGAGTTTCTCCTGGGCAGCAGTTGTGATGCATTGATCCTGCATGTGTATTCGGTGCCGCATGAATATCTTATCGAGTTGAGCAAGGGTCCTGTCCCCATTATCATTTTAAATAATTACGTTCCGGAGTTGTCAGATAAGTGTATTGTTCTGGACAACGAACACGGCGGATACATCGCAACAAAGGCACTTCTCGAACACGGACACGAAGAACTGGCCTATATCTCCGGCCCGAGTTGGAAGACGGATTCATTCAAACGTCTTTCCGGTCACAAGCGTGCCTTAAAAGAGTATGGCCTGGAAGTTAATGAAAACTTGATCGCCGAAGGCACTTTCGAAGAGGCCAGCGGCAGGTTAGCCATGGAGCATTTGTTGAGCCTGGACATCCCGTTCACGGCTGTTGTTTGCGCCAACGACGAAATGGCAGCCGGGGCAATGGATGTCGCCCGTAAACACGGATTACGTGTTCCGGATGACATTTCCGTCATCGGCTACGACAATGTCTCCTTTACCCGTTATCTCCACCCGAAACTTTCATCCATAGGCTGTCGTATCAGTGAGATGGGACAGGTGGCTGCCCGCTGTGTTCTGAAAAATGCCTACGGCCAAACCGACTTGGAAATTCAAAATACCTTCAAACCACGCCTGGTTTTGCGGGATTCAGTCAAAAGCAGGTAAAACAATATGACATCAAACACACGCTACACGATCAGGGTGGCACTTATCGTTGCACTGGGTGGTTTCCTGATGGGTTTCGATGCCTCCGTTATATCGGGTGTAGTCGGCTTCATCGGACCGGAGTTCGAGCTGACCAATATCCAGCTGGGCTGGGCCGTTGCCTCGCTGACACTGACCTCTACGCTTGCCATGATGATGGCCGGTCCCATCAGTGATCGTTATGGCCGCAGACCGGTGCTTAAGGTGGCGGCATTGCTGTTTGCTATTTCTGCAATCGCCTCCGCTATCGCACCCGACTACATCACCCTGGTCGCCGCCCGGATGCTGGGTGGGTTTGGTGTAGGTGCAGCCCTGATTATCGCACCGATGTATATCGCCGAAATTGCACCCGCCGATATCCGCGGCCGCATGGTTTCATTCAACCAATTGAATATTGTCATTGGCATCTCCGTCGCGTATTTCAGTAATTTCCTGATCCTGAATCTAGGGCAATCCGATCTCAGCTGGGCACAATCGTTGCACATGGGAGAGTGGGGCTGGCGATGGATGCTTGGTGTAGAAGCTTTGCCGGCCATTATCTATTTCTTTGCCTTGTTTTCCGTACCGGAAAGCCCACGTTGGCTGATCATGCGTGGCAAGGCTGAGGAAGCACTGCAGATATTCACCCGTGTGAGCGGCAAAACACAGGCTGAAGCAGATATCAAGGTTGTGAATGATTCGCTGGATGCTGAAGCTCACCTGGAAAAAGGCACTCTCAAGGAACTGTTTCTGCCTGCTATGCGCCTGGTTTTGACCATAGGAATTGTCATAGCAATTCTGCAGCAAATTACCGGTATCAATTCCGTTTTCTTTTATGCTCCGATGATTTTTGAGCAATCCGGAATCGGCACCGATGCTGCATTTATGCAGGCGGTACTGGTTGGAATCGTAAACCTGGTCGCAACAGTCGTGGCCATTTTGTTGATCGACAAGCTGGGTCGGCGCCCACTGCTGATCACCGGCCTTGTCATCATCGCAACCAGCATGCTGCTTCTCGCCTACAGCTTTGGATCGGCAAGTACCTCACCTACCGGCGAACTGGTTGGGATGAACCCAACCCTGATTCTGATCGGAATCCTCAGTTTCGTAGCCGGTTTTGGCATTTCCCTTGGGCCGGTTATGTGGGTACTGTTTTCCGAGCTGTTCCCTAACCGCATTCGTGGTATCGCCATATCGTTTTGCGGTCTGATCAACTCCAGTGTCAGTTTCATTGTGCAATTGGTTTTCCCATGGGAACTGGAGCATTTTGGCCCTTCAACAACATTCCTGATATACGGTTCATTCGCAATAATCGGGCTGATCTTTGTCATGCGGATGTTGCCTGAAACCAAGGGTAGAAGCCTGGAAGAATTACAAGCTGAATTGGTTATAAAAAAATAATTAGTGGATTAACTATGCAATACATAAAGTCAGCAATGATTGCTCTTATTTTGGCACTGGGGGTTTTTGCGGGCTACAAAGCTCAAGCTGAAGCCGTCCCGGTAGAAATCATCTCCGAAGATGGGCGTTACCAGTTACTCAGAGGTGGTAAGCCTTATGAAATCAATGGCGCAGGTCTCGAGTTCGGAGACCTGGGTCTGTTTGCCTCGCACGGGGGTAATTCAATTCGTACCTGGAGTACAGAAAACTCCAGAATCACCGCTCTTGAAGTACTTGATAATGCAGAAAAACATGGCGTTACAGTGTCCATGTGCATCGAAATCGGTCGCGAACGCCTTGGATTTGATTATGACGATGAGAAAGCAGTTGCAGAGCAGCTGGAATTTGCCCGTAATGAGGTTTTGAAATACAAGGATCACCCTGCCCTGCTCACCTGGATCATCGGTAACGAGATCAACCACGATTTCAAGAACCCCAAATTCTTTGATGCCATCAACGATATATCGAAGATGATCCATGAAGTGGACAAGAATCACCCGACCACCACGGCACTGGCCGGCTTCAATGCAGGGCTTGCAGAATTTATTCAAACACGTGCCCCTGATCTGGATTTTGTCAGCGTTCAGATGTATGGAGACCTGATCAACTTACCCCGCTACATTCGCGAAATCGGATTCAAGGATCCCTACATGGTCACGGAATGGGGTTCAATCGGACACTGGGAAGTTGGAAAGACATCATGGGGCGCACCCATTGAACTCAACAGCAGCGAAAAGGCCGCGAATTATCTTAAAAGTTACAAAATAACAATCGCCTCGGACCCGGATCAATTACTGGGTTCTTATGTGTTTCTATGGGGTCAGAAGCAGGAACGTACACCAACCTGGTACGGTATGTTTTTGTCGGATGGCTCGGAGACAGAGACTATCGATGTCATGCACTATATATGGAATGATACCTGGCCGGATAACCGCTCTCCACAGATCAAATCCATGATGCTCGATTCAAAATCCGCAACAAAAAACATCAAGATAAAATCGGGTGAACACTATAAAGCCCGTATAAAAGCCAAAGACCCGGATGGCGACAAGCTCAAATATCACTGGGAGATCATGGCAGAAAGCACAGCCACTCAGGAAGGTGGTGACAAGGAAGAGATACCGGAAAGCTACGAAGGCCTGATTGAAGAATCAAGTACAGATAAAATTGTCCTGCAAGCACCTGCAAAGCCCGGTGCTTATCGTTTGTTTGTTTACGTTCGTGACGGCCAGGGACATGCCGGTCATGCCAATATCCCATTTTTGGTGGTGAAATAATGACTGATATCTATTGGGGCAACTCACCGGTCAGACCGGCCATCGAAGGCGGAGATGGTGAGCTTGTTGTTCGTGATGGAGAGGTCTTCTACAAGATATCAAACTATCACATGATGC
>JAOUCZ010000278.1 GCA_029859505.1 Lysobacterales bacterium
TTCGTCGTCATACCGGAAGTGACTGTTTCAGATTGATAGTAATCCATGTCACCCCAACCGAACTCTATGTAGGGAGAGCCAGCAAAACTTTCATATACATCAGGCAAGTGATCTTTAACGGTGCCGGCAGGCAATACAAAACCTGTATGCAAACCCTGTCTTACAACATAAATTTGCTGCGACTCCTGAACCTTGATATCAGTCTGCTTCAGAACACGGGGTTTTGTAGAACACGCGGAGACGATTAGTAGTGAGACCAAAACACATACAAATTGTCCACGACCGTCAATCCATCCTCGCCGTGTTGGTTTAAATGGATTGATTGCTTTTTGAATAAAGATACTCTGATCCTCAGGCAATATTGTTTTAAGCCGGTTATGGCCAGACAAATTATGGGAGGCCATAGGTGTGAATACAAGATAGGAAGGCCAAACAGCAATTCACCGGACCACGGCACACAAGTTCGGATAAAATATGCCCTACAAAAAAATTTTATAAGTGATTGGATAAAAATGCATCAGACCAAAAACTGTCTTATCGCCAGGTTTACCTATTGGTAACTAAAGTATGCATGGATCACTAATTGAGGATTGGAAACCAGGGTGTCACAGGAACATAGGAATGTGTCAAATGTTGGGTGGTTTTCATGTTTGTGAATAAAGACCACCCGCTCGTTTCAATTATCATCCCGGCGTACAACGCCGGGCGCTATGTTTATTCCACCCTACATTCTGTTCTAAATCAAACCTGGCAGAATCTTGGAGTGATTGTGGTCAATGATGGCTCGACCGGTCGCAGCATGGAAATATGCCAACAGTTTGATGACCCGCGAATCACCTATGTGGAACAGGAGAATGGTGGCTGCGCAACTGCGCGCAATGCGGGAATCCGGCACGCGCACGGCAAGTATCTTGGCTTTATTGATGCGGATGATACCTGGATGCCGGAAAAAATCGCCGGGCATATGCTGCAGTTCGCCAAGGATCCTGATCTGGGCCTTGTATACAGCTTTTCCAGTCTTATGGACGATGCAGGCGCCTGGAAAAGAAACACGTTGCTGTCGCAGACACCGCACAACAAAGTATGTCGGCAATGATTGGAAAACCCGAAAGCCACGCTCGTAAAAAGGCCATGCCTGAACTTTTTTTCCTCTGCCACAAGCACAAGTTTATGTTTCTGGGTATCGCAAATAACGGCTCAACAACACTCAAGCAAATAATATACAGGGAAGAATTCGATGTTGATTCACAGGATGTCCCTGTTGAGATTCATAAATTTTGGGGGTGGAAGCCAAATGCTGACCGGGCTATAGAAAAATTCAAAGCAAAGAATTCGGAAGCCTATTCCGGTTATACCCGATTTGCCATCTACCGTGATCCGGTATCCAGGTTTCTGTCTGCGTACCAAAACAGGGTTCTCTTTACGAGAGTTCCACATGAGTTCTACGTCAAAAACCGGTTGGAAGGTATGGCATTGGATCACTTCATCGACGTCGCTGCGACCATCCTGAAGATAAACAACCCGCTTCATATTGATGAACACCTGAGGCCTCAGGCCTGGCAATACAGCCCGGAAGATGTTGACTACATCGTGCCACTTGAATCGATGTCCGATTTTTTGGAAAGCAAATTCGGTATCGAACCCGCACCTGTTCAGAACAAGACGCGGTTACCCAGAATTGCAGCTAGTGAGCAACAACTTGAGCGAATTCGTGAGATCTATGCCTGTGACTATGCCATTAAGCCAAATTGGCCTGACACCGGAACCGCGCAAGAGGCTCCACCTACAATTGTTGACCTGCGCAACCTGGAGGCGCCGGAGCCGATTGAGAGAATTCTAATGGCATGCTCACAAATGGCCAGTGAAGACAATTTCCGTGCCCGTCTTCCACATGTTCCACACCCTCTTTTCCCGCTCCTTGAGGCACGTGGTCTTGAGTGGAAGATACATGAGGAAATGGATGGCAGCACCCTGATTACAATTTGGAGGCGTTCTTGAGAACTGTCGGCTTGAGCCTGGACCAGGCTCCTCAACTATCCATTCCTGCCAGTTTTTTCCTGACAATTCCCATTGGCGTTTTATTGGCTGGCTACATACTGGTCACAACGGGCTCGGCAGCTTTTGTCAGTCCGTGGATGCCACAGGCGCTGGCACTGACACATGCCGGTACACTGGGTGTACTGGCGATGGGTATGATCGGTGCGCTTTACCAAATGACTCCGGTGGTCGCAGGGGCACCGGTACCATTGACGCGGATCGCGCATATTGTTCACATCCTGATAATAGTTGGTCTTGCCGGCCTTGTCTTGCGGCTGCTTGGTGGCTCGACAACGTCAATGATGGTTGCGATTGTCTGCTTCAGTATTGCCTTACCCGCATTTCTTCTTCCACTTGGCTGGGCCTTACTGCGCGCTCCTACAAAAGATGAAACAGTGCAGGGAATGCGGGTAGCCATTCTAAGCCTGGCCGTAGTCACACTGATTGGCATTGTATTGGCAGGCGGCTTTGCCGGCGGTGCTTTTTCCGCGAACCGGATGGTGTGGATGCAGGTTCACATGACGCTGGCGGTTCTCGGTTGGGTTGGCGGGCTGATCATTGCCGTATCCTGGCAGGTGATACCCATGTTTTACCTTGCATCAGCTGTCAGTAAAACCATGAAACGCTGGTTGTTGTTCCTGCTGATAGCGGGACTGGTCCTGCCATTAATCGTGGCATTCACCGGTAGCGAAATTGACGGCCTTGTATCAACAGGCCAGCTGACGGCCATTGCTGCACTGCCTGCGGCTCTCGCAGCGTGGTTGCTGCACCCTGCCCTGATTCTGCACAAACTTTCGCAACGCCAGCGCAGGCGCAGTGATGCCTCGTTATTGTTCTGGCAGGCCGGTCTCAGTATCGGTCTGCTATTGATTCCTGTTGCCATCGCTGCGGTGTTGTCATCCGACCCCCGCTGGCAGGTATTATTCGGCTGGCTGATTATCTGGGGATGGGCGGCCACCATCATGCATGGCATGTTGAGCAGGATTGTGCCGTTCCTCGTCTGGTTTCACCGCTACTCGGCAAGGGTTGGTCTCGAAATCGTTCCTTCCATGCGTAGCCTGCTACCTCAGCAAAGAATAAAAATTGGATTTAAATTGCACCTGGGTTCTGTGTTACTCGGAGTCCTGGCGATTTATTTACAAGTTGACTGGTTAGCGCAGCTGACTGGCCTTCTTTTGGCTGCCACTGCATTGAGCATAGCAAGTATGTTGATACATATTCTGCGAAGTCGGTAAATATGATTAATTATGGTTCAGCTTATCACTCATCAATCACTGCACGGACGCAATGCGCTGTAGCCAAACCGGAGGTTAGAAATGTGTCGTCTATTTGGATTTAGATCAGTTATTCCCAGCCAGGTTCATGAAAGCCTGGTGGGTGCTGAGAATGCGCTAGTACTGCAAAGCGAACGTCACCCTGATGGCTGGGGTGTCGCTTATTATGTCGCAAACTATCCGCATTTGATCAAAAGCGCCTCCCAGGCGATGGATGATCACCTCTTCAAACATGTATCCGGCATTGTTTCGTCGGAGACTGTAGTAGCCCACGTTCGGGCGGCAACCCATGGCGTTTTAAGCCTGATCAACTCACATCCATTTCAGTTCGGCAGGTGGATCTTTGCACACAATGGAAACATACCGGATTTCGAGAACATTCGTGAAAAACTCATAGCGCAGATTCCTCCGGTGAAGCGCCGGTTCATACTGGGAAACACGGATAGTGAAGTTCTTTTCTACCTGCTTCTGGATAACATGGAACGCCGCTACGACCTGCATCGTTCGGGCTATCCGTTGGAGGATCTCGATGGCGCCATCCGGCAGACGGTCGAACAAATCCAAGAGGCGAGTGGGCTAAGTTGCTTTGACGATAATGAGCTTTATCTCACTTTAGTCATCACTAATGGTGAGACCATGGCGGCACATCAGGGTGGAAAAGACTTGCTTTTCAGTACGCATAAAACACGCTGCCCCGAGCGGGATTCTTGTCCAAGTTTTTCAAGTTCATGTGAAACGCCCCTCGAGAGCGGCTTTGTGAATCATCTTATTTTCTCAAGCGAGGCACTTCACGGAACCAACGTTTGGGATTCAATGCGTGATGGCGAGATCATTGGCGTAGACTGGCGGATGCGATTCCAAAAATCTACCATGACTCAGTGATCACTGCAGACTGTTACCGGGTTTGATACCAACGAACCCCGGTTTCATCCGTGTGAATACTGAGCTCACCTTCATATAAAAGATAACTCAAATGGGCCTGGGCCTCGCCGGTCGCCATCATCAGATTGCTATCTGTAATCTCACTCTTGAATAATGACGGAAAGACGTCCACAACCCGTTGTGGCTCAATACACCGCTGCCTGAGTTTTACGAGACCCACCTCATGCTCTTCGATCAATGCATCCAGACGCCCTTTCACACCACGAAAAGGTTTGCCATGCGATGGAAGTACCAGGACATCATCCGGTAACAGGGTTTTCATACGGTACAGCGACTCAAACCATCCTGCCAGCGGGTTGGCAGCAGGCTCCGTGGGATAGACACTTACATTAGGAGAAATGGTGGGCAATATCTGGTCTCCGGAGATCAATACATTTTGCTGTGGGTTGTACAAACAGGCGTGTTCAGGTGAGTGACCATGTCCTGTGATGATCCGCCATTCCTGTTGACCAATGAAAACCGGGCGGTCTTCATGC
>JAOUCZ010000279.1 GCA_029859505.1 Lysobacterales bacterium
CGCAAGCTTCCACGATAGCGGGAATGGTGCTGGCTGGCGTTGCAACTACTGCCAGGTCAATTTGCTCACCAATATCAGACAAGGAAGCGTATGCTTTTTCACCTTGCACCTTTTCATGCTTGGGGTTTATTGCAAATATTTTGCCTTCAAAACCGGCAGCAAGCAGGTTTTTGAATACCACGCCACCGACAGAATTCTCCCTGTCACTGGCGCCAAAAAGCGCGATTTTATTCGGTGTAAACAACGATGTTAGATAATGGGTATTCATGACGGTGAGATAATCCAGTTTTTCGTGTTCTGAGCCGAGCAATTATACTAGACTTAGCACCGCCAAAGTGAGGAGTTTTACCTTGAGTACAGCATTTATAAGCCACCCGGATTGCCACGATCATGACACCGGTGAAGGACACCCGGAAAGCGCCCAACGGCTGTCTGTCATTGAGGACAGGCTGCTCGCTTCAAGAATCTCCGACTTCACCCGGTACCTGGATGCACCGGAAGTTACAAAGGAACAACTCCTGCGTGCACATACGCCCGAATACCTCGCAATGATTGATGCCGTTATGCCGCGTGAGGGTTACTCCCGCCTCGATCCGGACACGGTTATCAGCCCGAAAACTCTCCAGGCGGCAAAGCGGGCAGCCGGCTCAGTCATACTCGCTGTGGATCAGGTGATGAGCGGTCAGATCAGGAATGCATTCTGTTGTGTGCGTCCACCCGGGCATCATGCAGAAAGCGACCGGGCTCTGGGGTTTTGTATCTACGGCAATATTGCCGTGGGTGTTAAGCATGCCCTGGAAGCGCATGGTTTAAAGAAGGTGGCTGTCGTAGATTTTGATGTTCACCAGGCCAATGGCACCGAAGATATTCTGATAGGTGATGACCGTGTGCTTTATTGCTCCATATTTCAGCATCCGTTTTTCCCCTATACACCCATTCCCGAAAACAGCGAGCGGGTAGTCTCCATTCCCCTGGAAGCGTCTGCGGCCAGTGCTGAGTTTCGCGCTGCCGTGACCGGTCACTGGTTACCCGCACTGGAGCGTTTTCAACCCGAAATGATCTTTATCTCGGCCGGTTTTGATGCGCACCGCGACGATGAGATGTCGTATGTCAATCTGACGGATGCAGATTTCCGTTGGGTTACCGAGGAAATGGTCCGTATTGCAGACATCTCTGCCTCCGGACGTATTGTTTCGGCCCTGGAAGGTGGTTATGAACTACATAGTCTGGCCAGATGTGCCGAGTCTCACATACGCGTATTGATGGGCTTGTAATCTCAAATACCATTTGCTCTCACAAGCTTTAATCCCTGATAAATCATCACTGCAATTTAAGCCTTTAATGGCCTTTTGACGTCGAACTTCTTATGTGACGGTAACCAAATTGGATCTGCCGGCGTCTCTTGTATGTAAAGGTCAGGGGTGTATACATTGAAAATTGCAGATACTTCCGCTCAGGACGTCGTACTCAAAGCGGCATCGGGAAAACGGAAATCCATATTTATTACCGCCGGCATTGTGGTTGTTGTCATGGCAGTCTGGGTGGTTCTACCTTCCGTTCAGCGCTGGGCGGGTTCAAGCACATCTGTTCCCAGGGAACGCTTAAGGCTTGCAACGGTAACCCGTAGTGATCTGGTCAGGGATGTTTCGGTACAGGGACGTGTGGTCGCCGCTGTCAGCCCCTCTCTATTTGCATCTGCAGCGGGCACCATCTCATTATTGGTGGAAGCCGGGGCCGCAGTTGAAGAAGGTCAGCCGCTGGCAATCATCGACAGTCCAGACCTCCAGAATCAACTTCAGCAGGAACAGGCCACTCTCGACAGGCTCAGTGTTGAATTTGACCGGCAACGTATTGAGACCAAGCAAAAAGCACTGGATAACCACAAGAACATCGATCTCACTAAAGTTACGCTGATCGCGGCTGAACGCGAACGCCGCCGCGCAGAATCCGGTTACAAAATCGAAGCGATCTCCGAAATAGACTACGAAAAAACCAAGGATGATCTGGAAACAGCCCGTCTCGCACACGAGCATGCGGTAGCCGATGCCACGCTGGATGATGAGCGTCTTGTTTTTGAACTGAAAACGCGTGAACTACAAGTCAGTCGTCAGTCAATGCTGGTTCAGGATCTATTACGCCAGGTCGATGAGTTGAATATGCGCTCTCCGGTCAACGGCATCGTTGGCAACCTGATGGTCGATCAAAAAGCGGCTGTCAGCCGCAACCAGATTGTAATGGCAGTAGTTGATTTGACGGCATTCGAAATCGAGGCCCAGGTTCCAGAAAGTTATGCCGATGATCTGGGGCTAGGCATGCAGGCCGAAGTATTGGTCGGAAATCAGAAGCACCCCGGCGTGCTGGTATCGGTTTCACCAGAAATTATTCAGAACCAGGTTACGACACGAGTTCGCTTTGCTGAGGAAATGCCATCCGGCTTGAGACAGAACCAACGGCTCACAACCCGTATCCTGATGGAAGAAAAGAATGATGTGTTAACACTGCCTCGTGGTCAGTTCCTCGACAGCGGCGGCAGCCGGATCGCTTATGTACTCGACGACGATAATGTTGCACATCGCCGCTCCATTGGAATCGGTGCGCGCAGCCTGGCGGCCGTGGAAGTAGTAGAAGGGCTTACAGAAGGTGAACTCGTTGTTATTTCGAGCATCGACCAGTTTCGCAGTGCCGACACGGTGCTGGTAACCAATTAATTTACAACGCAGGAGTAGAAACATGCTGAGCATGCAGAACATATCAATGGTTTATCGCGCCGGACTGGTGGAAACCCATGCTCTCAGGGATTTCTCCCTGGAAGTAGCGGAGGGGGACTTTGTTTCCGTCACTGGGCCTTCAGGCTCGGGGAAAACGACCTTCCTGAACATCGCTGGCTTGCTGGAGAGTTTCACCAGCGGACGTTACGAGCTGGATGGCCGGGATGTTTCTGGTCTGTCCGATTCTGAATCTTCAGCGGTACGCAACGAAAAAATCGGTTTTGTATTTCAGAGTTTCAACCTGATCCCCGATCTCAACCTGTTTGATAACGTGGATGTTCCATTGCGCTATCGAGGCTTCAATTCAGCAGAACGTAAAAAGCGAATTGACAGAGTACTCGAAACTGTGGGTCTGGCCTCACGGATGAAGCATCTGCCCTCGCAGCTTTCAGGTGGTCAGCAGCAACGTGTCGCTATTGCGCGCGCACTCGCAGGTGAACCCCGTTTCCTGCTGGCGGATGAGCCCACGGGTAACCTCGATTCACAAATGGCCTTGAGCGTGATGGAACTGATATCAGAGATTAATCGCAACGGCACAACCATCATCATGGTGACGCATGACCCGGTGCTGGCGGAAATGGCCAGTCGTAATGTGCACATCCTGGACGGACGCGTCAGCAACGGTTTCGAGGATGTCCCACTTGCACAGGTCGCTAGCGCGTAGGGAGAAGGGTATGTTTTCCTATTATCTTAAGTTGGGTTTGCTCAGTATTCGGCGAAATCCATTGATGAGCACCCTGATGATTGCTGCCATCGCCGTGGGGATCGGCGCAAGCATGACGATCATTACGGTCAACTATGTCATGTCGAGCAATCCCATACCGCAAAAATCGGACCAGTTGTTTTATGTGCAACTCGATAGCTGGGATCCCAATAACGAGGACGAGGACGGTTTTGAGCCCCCTGATCAACTGACTTATATCGATGCCATGGCCCTGATGAAAGACAAGAAGGCGTACCGCCAGATTGCCAGTAATAGGTCCGGCCTGGTACTTGAGCCGCAGGGTGAAGATGAACGCCCATTCTCCGTTGACACCCGCAACACTTTTGCTGACTTCTTCCCCATGTTCGACCTGCGTTTCCTCCATGGGGACGGTTGGGATGATACCGCGGACAGCAATATGGAAAGGGTTGTCGTGTTGAGTAAGGAAATCAACGAGCGTGTATTTGGCGGTGAAAACTCCGTTGGCCGCCAGTTGCGGCTAAACGGCATGGATTTCCAGGTAGTCGGCGTACTGGATGAGTTCCTGCCCGTGCCCAAGTTCTATGACGTCACCAATGGCGCTTTCAATGAACCGGAGGATTTATATATTCCATTCAACGTCGCGGTCGAATACGAACTTCCCCGCAATGGCAATACCAACTGCTGGAAGCCCGTCGACGGGGATGGTTTCGACGCGTTCCTGATGTCGGAATGTGCATGGATACAGGTCTGGGCAGAACTGAGAAACGACACTGAAAAACAGGACTACATGGCTTATCTCAACGCCTATGCAGAGCAGCAAAAAGAGCTGGGCAGGTTTCCAAGACCCCTCAATAACCAGTTGAATGATGTCATGGAGTGGATGGAAGAGCAGGAGGTGGTCGATGACGATGCCCAGGTCATGCTCGGTCTGTCATTGCTGTTCCTGGTTGTTTGTCTGCTTAATACGATTGGCTTGCTGTTGGCCAAATTCCTTGGCAAATCCGGTGATATTTCCCTGCGCAGGGCGCTCGGGGCATCCCGCTCCAGCCTGTTTATACAGCACATGATCGAGTCTGGTTTGATTGGACTTGGTGGGGGAATACTGGGGCTGGGACTGTCTTGGCTGGGTCTGCGCGGAATCGAGATGTTATTTGGCGATTTTGTAGAAAACCTGGTTGGCATGGACTGGGTAATGGTTTTGACGGCGATCGGTCTGGCCATTATGTCAGCATTGCTGGCAGGTCTTTACCCCACATGGCGTGCCTGCAGTAT
>JAOUCZ010000280.1 GCA_029859505.1 Lysobacterales bacterium
TAAACGGGAGGGTCTGTGGCTACACGTCGATGCCGCATATGGCGGTTTTTTCCTGTTATGTGCTGAAGGCCGGCAGGTATTGAAGGGACTGGATAAGGCACATTCCATTGTTCTGGATCCGCACAAAGGTATGTTTCTGCCTTACGGTTCCGGGGCAGTCTTAGTCAGGGAAGAGGAGTGGTTGGCCCAATCTCAGGCCTATCAGGCCGATTATATGCAGGATGCCAGGGTTGCCAGTGGACACTATTCGCCGGCGGATCTGTCACTGGAACTTACGCGGCCATTCAGAGGATTACGTTTCTGGCTACCGTTGAAGCTGTTCGGACTCGAACCTTTTCGTGCGGCGTTGGCAGAAAAAATTTGGTTGGCGCGATATTTTCACGAACAATTGGAAGACATGCCTGGATGGGAAACGGGTCCTTATCCCGAATTATCGGTAGTGACTTATCGTTTCGTTCCGGAGCATGGTGATACTGACAGCTACAACCGGCACCTGGTGGCGGCGGTCCAGGCGGATGGTAAGGTCTTCATCAGCTCAACATTGATCGACGGTAAATTCTTTTTGCGCCTGGCAGTATTGCACTTTCGCACCCATCTCCAGCATGTTGACTATCTGCTTCGACTACTAAAGGATCTGACACGCAGATCTGCATAGATCAGACCGGAAAAACTGTCGTTCGAGCTTTTTCTAAAAGCTAACAAGCGATGGCGTAAAGTGGTTACTATTCATTGCCCATCTGTATGTGTCGCTAACGATAAAAAGAACATACCTTGCATATTTTTGTTATATTTATCAGCAGATAAGAAATAGTTGCTCAGAATGAATCATCTTGATCACCCGAATGAAATTACACGAGAGTCGCTGGTGCGTATCCTCGATATCATGCATCGCCTGGCAGCGCCCGAGGCGATGCCAGAATTATTACGTGAAATTATCGAGGTCGGTAAGGTAGCTATCGTTGCCGAAACCGGGGTGTTATGGCTGCTGGAACAGAGTTCCGGACAACTCGTCATGGTTGTTCCTTCCACTGATACGCCAGCCAGGCTGGGTGTTGGTGAGGGTTGGGCAGGAAAGTGCGCGAAGACCACTGTAATCAGCAATATACATGAGTGTCGGGAAGACACTCTTTTTCTTGAATATCCAACACAGATAGAGGGGGGTGAGACCCGTTCACTGTTAAATGTGCCTATCATCGGTCTGGACGAATCCGTGCTGGGGGTCATGCAATGGCTTGGGGCAGAAGTCGGTCAGTTTGACGAACATGATGAGTGGGTTGGACCGGCATTGGCGGCACAGGCTGCTGTAGCCATTCAGCACTCATACATGACTGATGAGTTGCTTGCCAACGCCATCCTCAGCCAGGAGGTGGCCGTTGCCCGGGATATACAAATGAGTACATTGCCGGACAGTATGCCGGAGGTACCCGGTTATGATCTGCACGGACATTTCCAGCCAACCGACCATACCGGCGGTGATCTTTATGACCTGGTGGTGTTGAACAAACAGCTTTTTATGCTCCTTGGCGATGCGACAGGTCATGGCTTTGGCCCTGCCTTGTCGGCAACCCAGATGCAGGCCATGTTGAGGGTTTCATTCAGACACGGTGCCGGACTCGACCAGGCCTATATGCACGTTAATAACCAACTGGCAGAAGATCTTCCCGATGACAGGTTCATCACCGCTTTCATGGGTTTTCTTGATCCGGTTACGCACCGGGTAAATTACCACTCGGGTGGGCAGGGGCCTATTCTCCATTTTCGGGCTTTGGGTGAAGTTTGCGACTGGTATAAACCGACCAACTTTCCTGTCGGTATTATGGAGATTGATGACAAACAGGAGTCTGCAAACCTGCAGTTGGAACCAGGCGATATTCTGGCACTGATCTCAGATGGTGTTTATGAGTACGCGAACATGCAGGGAGAAGAATTTGGTGAAGAACGGGTGGCTGGGGTATTAAAGAGCAGTCATCATCTTTCAATGAACGCTCTTGGCGAAAAGCTGATAAAGACAGTGATGGCGTTTGGCGGAGATGCGCCGCAAGCGGATGACATAACAATGGTATTGGTTCGCCGTTTACCTGGTTAGGAAGCTGAAAGGAACGACAGTATGGAACGAAAATTCAAACGCGATTTTAGTGAGCTTAAAAATATCGTCGCAATGACAGAAGCTGTTTTTCATGACATGGGTCTACAACCCGGTTTACGTAATGTTGTCGATCTCGCAACCGAAGAACTGTTTGTCAATATGGTCACATATAATACTGAATCCAATGAAGACATCCTGATAGAAATGGTACCGCATGCGCTTGGGTTGGAGGTCAGGTTGACGGACTATGACGTGGAAAGATTTGATCCTACGAGTGCGGCAACCGTTGATGTCAACGCACCTCTGGATGATCGTATACCAGGTGGTTTGGGTTTGTACCTGGTAATGAAAATGGTCGATTCTATTCATTATGAATATCGAAACCGACAAAGCAAGATCACATTTATTGTAGACAGGAAGTAGGCAGATGTTTGAAATTGAACTTGCAGATGATGGCTCTGTTGTCGTGGAAGGGCGGCTTGACGCTGCACAGGCAGTCAAGGCACAGACCTTTCTTGACCAGGTTGAGGGCCAGTGCATACTGGATATGACAAAACTGGAATACATTTCAAGTGCCGGTTTAGGTGTTTTGTTGAAAACCCACAAACGCCTGATGGGGGTGGGCAGCGGTATAAAACTGATTAATGTCAGTCATCACATTCATGACATTTTCCGTTACTCCGGTTTCGATAAACTGTTTGAAATTATTCCTGCAGGTAACTAACAACGAGAACTCAGGGCAGCATGGAAATTTATCATAAATTCCTACCAACTTTTTCCGACTCCGGATGTAGTTATGCATAAGGACAGGGATGCTGCCCTTGTAAATGGCTGTTTATCCGGTGACAGGAGAGCAATGTCTCAACTGGTCAGCCAATATCAACGGCCAGTTTTCAACGCAGCTTACCGAATACTGGGAAATATGGATGACGCAGCGGATGCAACACAAACAGTTTTTCTCAAGGTCTTTGAGCATATTGCTGATTACGATCAGAAGCACAAATTTTTTAGTTGGGTCTACAGGATAGCGATCAATGAATCCCTCAACCAAGTTAAAAAGCGCCGTACACAGGAGCCTTTGGATGATGGCCAGGCTTCACCGAGGCAGGGTCCTGCGGAGGCACTGGACACAAAACGGATTTGCAAACGGGTTCAGGCGGCTCTGATGTTATTAAATAATGATTACAGAACCGTGGTGGTTTTAAAGCACATTTCAGGTTGCAGCTATCAGCAGATCGGCGAAATACTGCAGTTGCCCGAGAAAACAGTTAAATCACGTCTGTATTCTGCCCGTCAGTTATTAAAGAAATCACTGCAAGCCGAAGAAGCCGAAAACTAAGGGGTGCCTACAGATATGAATGAACAAAACCATACAGCCCGGACCCCGGTTGATCAGCGAATTCTGCAATTGTTAAATAGCAGTATCGATGGTGAAATCAACGTTGTTGACCAGCAAGAACTCGACCATCTTCTGGCCACTTCTCAAAGCACGCGCGATCTGAACGATGAATTGCGAGAGGTGACCCGTGCTCTGGATGAACTACCGGAAATCATCCCGCCAAAATATTTGCAGGACACGATTGAAAGGCAGGTCAGACTGCCAGTGGAGAATAAAGGGGCTGAAAACAAGCCGGGTGATTTTGGCAGTTGGATAAATGCAAACTGGTTACGTACAGGTTTTGCAGTGGCTGCCGGGGTGCTACTGACAGTCGGTGTATACGAAATGGGTTCCGGACCTATTCCTGCCGGGGATAGCGCCAGTATGAGCGGTACTATTGGCAGTAATAGCGTCAATAGCCAAAAAGGTGAACTACTGGATCGCATTAATCTTGAGTCAGAGCTGTTTTCCGGACAGGTAGAGTTAAGAACTCACAACGATTTGTTCACTCTTAATGTAGAGCTGGAATCTGATGGTGCCTCTGAGCTTGTCATCAAATTCGCCGGACGTGGACTGGAGTTTGAAAGCGCAGATAGTCCGCAGGATGCGGCGGATACTGTTTCGGTGATTGACGGCTCAATTCATCTTGCCAACAATGGTGAACAAAATTATGTATTGAATTTAAGACGTGTGCCTGGGACAGATTACCCGGAATCGTTGGGGTTGGAGTTTTTCGCAAATAGTCAACTGATCCAACAGAGTGAGTTGAGGATTTCGCATTCAAAGAGCAAATAATTTAGTGTAGCCGCCAACTTTTTGGGTGCATGGCGGTAATAGGTAAAGAGACCGACAAAGGTCAGTGTGTTTCAAAATATAAAGAGGACAGACAAATGAGTATGAACAATCAGAAAACCTGGATAGTTGTAGCCGGTTTGGCGGTGGTCATTGCCGGAGTCGCATTTTTGAGTAATGACTTCCCTTCCGGTAGCGAGCAGGCCTCAGGTACGATTGTTCCTGCTGAACGGTACCGGGGTGAGCAGATTTCTTTTGAAGAAAGAAACCTGGGTGATCAGGGTGTTGCATTATTGATGCAAACCGATGTATTCGAATTGGTAATCAAAGATCCACAGTTCAGAGCCCTGGCCAGCGACCCGGCATTCATGGTTTTAGCGCAGCATCCGCAGGCACTTGCAGCAATGGCACAGTCACCGCAGGCATTTGTCGCACTGGCCAGTCATCCC
>JAOUCZ010000281.1 GCA_029859505.1 Lysobacterales bacterium
GAAGCCGTTCAGCCGCCTGATCATTCTGAAACCTTCGGTATCGGCAATGGTTTTGACCGGTATCCCTCGTTGGATGCCCTGTCAGCCCGTCTCGTTGGTGTTCGACCCGACATATGGCCAAGGGCTTCAGCTGTACTTCAGCTAGCGCAGGAATGGTTAAAAACCAATGAACCGCTCTCTGCGGAGCAGGCACAGCCGGTGTACCTGCGTGATAATGTGGCTAAAAAAGAGAAAGATAGGTAAACATCGAAAGGATCTTTGGCATGCAGTTTTACCTGAAACCGGTGAATCTGCTTAGTTGGAATGACTTGATGTCGGTCAATTTATGCCTGTCACTTATTTGTCACACTATCGCCTTTAATGGTAAAGCCGGATTTTATACAGTTGGAAAATAGACCAGATTCACAGGAAAACAGCTGAAAGCGATGTCCTGAGCCAATTCTCTGAATAACTGTTATTGGAAACTATTTCAGAAACAGATAGTTTTGCTAAAATCGGATATTAGAAAGTTGTAATAAAGTTTTTTAAAATCAATATAGCGCATATAATGCTTGGGTTAGGTATAATCCGCCATTGGACGAGACAGCCAATATACCGGTATTGTCTACGAACTCTCCTTTGGAAAGCGCCAATATGAACTATTGATGCGAAAATAAAAGTAGAGTGAATTACATTTAATTAACGAATTAGTAAGTTAAATCTGCGAAAATAATATTTATAAGCGGGGTTGGGGATATTTTGGTTTATAAGAATTTGTTTGATCAGAAGCCAATTAATTTAACTATAGAGGCCTACGTGGTGGTATTTAAAAACTCTCTAATGAGTGCAAATTGTACGGGGCGGTGTTGATTATGAATCAACTAAGCCCAACTCCTGCCAATACCAATTTGCCAGTTAAGATTGCCCCATACACCAACCTGGTGGATGCGCTCGAATATGCAGCGCAAGGCGACACGGGATTTAATTTTTATGATGGCCGTGGTCACCTTTCAGTGGTTCTTCCCTATTCAGAGTTACGTGATGAGGCAAGGATCATTGCACGGCGATTGCTGAGCCTTGGATGTGAGCGTGGTGCCCGGGTTGGCATCATTGCCGAAACGGAGCCCATGTTTCACCGTTTCTTTTTTGCGTGCCAATATGCAGGTCTGATCCCGGTAGCGTTACCGGCTGGAATTCAATTGGGTGCCCATGGTGCCTATGTTAGCCAGGTAAGGCGGATGTTGAAGAGTTGCGGTGCGTCGATCGTGGTTGCACCTGATACACATGCCAATTTTATGGCCGAAGCAGTTGAAGGCCTCGATTTGCTCATGGCGGGTAAACAATCGGACTTTGATGCTTTACCCGAGGCAGATGTTGAATTCGTGCCTTTGGGAGCGGACGATCCTGCCTACCTTCAATACACTTCGGGCAGCACAAGTTTCCCCCGTGGTGTTGAAGTCACACAGAAAACCGTCCTGAATAACCTGATGGAGATTGCCCGTTACGGCTTAAAACTGAATTCTGAAGACCGGTTTGTCTCCTGGTTGCCCTTTTACCACGACATGGGTCTGGTTGGTTTTATCCTCGTACCATTAATTGGTCAGCTATCGGTTGACTATCTCGGTTCGCGCACATTCGCTATGCGTCCAAGGCTGTGGTTGAAAATACTGTCGGATAACGGTGGCACAATTTCTTCTGCACCTACCTTTGGATATGCGCTCTGCGCCAAACGTTTGCGGCCGTCTGATGTTGAAACCTATGACCTCAGCCACTGGCGGGCAGCTTGTGTGGGGGCCGAACGAATCAACCCCGAACCGTTGCAGGAGTTTGCTGAAATTCTTGAGCCCTGTGGTTTTGATCAAAACGCTTTTGTAGCCTGTTACGGTATGGCCGAATGTGTTCTGGCTACCAGTTTTGCACCATTGGGCGAAGGCCTGAGTGTTGACGTAGTCGATAGAAAAATTATGGCTGACACTGGTGAAGCAAGACCTTCATCAGGCGATGCCATCTCCACTTCTGCGTATGTGGATTGCGGCAAACTGCTGCCAGGATTCGAATTCTGCGTCCTTGACGACAATGGCGTTGAACTGGCCAATCGTCACTGTGGACACATTTATTTGAAAGGCCCCAGCGTCATGCGGGGTTACTTCCATGATGAAAAGTCCACCTCTGAGGTGTTGTCGGAAGATGGATGGCTGAACACCGGTGATATCGGTTACCGTATTGATAACCACCTTGTCATCACGTCGCGCAGCAAAGATGTCATTATCATCAAGGGACGAAATATCTGGCCCTATGACCTGGAAGTACTGGCTCAACAGACCGGTGGAGTAAAGCTGGGTGGTGTAGCTGCATTTTCAGTTAGCCTGGATGGAAATGAAGAACAGGCCGTACTGGTGGTGGAAACCAAGGAAAAGGATGCCGACAAACGTGTTCATATTATTGAAGACATCAGTCGTTCCATCCATGCTCATTTTGGTATCAACGTACGGATTGATCTGACCCCACGGGGAACTTTGCCGCGAACCTCATCCGGCAAGCTTTCAAGGTCCCAGTCCAAGCAGGATTATCTTGCACGTAAGACCTTGTCGAAAGTCGAAAAATCGGCGGCCCAGGTTGGCGATAAACTGCCTGCCTGATTTGCAGGCATCATCCCCTACAGTATTTGTTACCGGCGCTACTGGTTTTATCGGACAGCGCCTGGTATCCGCATTGTTGGATCATGGCGCCCGGGTAAGGGCATCGATCCGTCCGGGTAAAGAAACTGACAGCAGACTTCCACAGGCCTGTGAACAAATACCTGTTGATCTCACTGACATTGATAAGTTGGCCGGTATTGTTGCCCAATGCAGTGCGGTAATTTATTGCGCAGGCAGCGTCAGGGGGCGTGACCCTGCGGATTTCTCGATGGCGAATGTCATTGGGGTAAAGTCCATGCTTGAAGCATTGGAACATTCCGATAGCCCCCCTCCCTTGTTACTTTTATCCTCGCTGGCGGCGAGCAGACCGGAATTATCTGACTACGCGCAAAGCAAATTTGAAGGTGAGCGACTTTTGCAGGGTTCCCAACTATCCTGGACAATATTCCGGCCCCCTGCGGTTTATGGACCCGGTGACCGGGAAATGTTGCCGATATTGAAAATGATTCGACGAGGTTTGCTTGCGCATGCCGGTCCGGATGATCAACGACTGTCCCTGTTACATGTGGATGACCTGGTCTCTGCGATACTGACCTGGCTATCAGCCCCGCATAAGTGTTTACATCAAATCTATGCGATCGATGATGGTACTCCGCGCGGTTACAGCTGGACTGCGATTGGTAAGGCAGTCAGCGACAAAAAATTCCAAATGATCAAGATCCCGCGAGTTGTTCTGGAAAGTACTGCAGAAATAAACTTGCTGTTTTCCAAGCTGTTTGGCTATGCACCGATGCTCTCGCCAGGAAAGGTGCGTGAACTGGTACAGACTGAGTGGCTATGCGATAACAGGGAATATACAAAGGCAACCAGTTGGCAGCCGCAATTGGATTTAAGACGGGGCGCCCAGCAATTGTTCAAGGCCGAAAAATAGTAATATGACCACTTCGGTGATGCAAATTTAGCGTAAAATCATCTATCCTAGGCTACAATTCAAATAGACTACAGTCCTAATCTGGCGGAGCCCAAATGACCAACTCGATCGAAGCAGTGGGCGAAAAGCTCGCTGAAATCCTGACCAGCTATCTCAAAAACAACTGGGCGGATTCACCCTCAAGCAACAAGACCATCACAGCTGCTACGAATATGGTGACGGAATTACAACTGGACTCCTTCCAGGTAATGGAGTTCATGCTGGAAGTGGAGGATCATTACGACATCGCAATTGATCTTGACAGTTTGTCAAACATTCACACGATCACTGACCTTGCGGCCGTAGTTATCGATCATCAGGACTAAACAGACATGCCACTTCTTGAAAAATTCTCTGTAGCGGGACAGTTAAAATCGGGCCTTGGTAATGTGGGCAAAGACCCGACCAGTGTCGTGTTCGATAAGCTTAACTCGGCCACAGAAGGTGTCGTAGAGGGCCGTACGACCATTCTCGCAGGCACCAATAACTATCTTGGGCTGACATTCGACCCGGATTGTATCGCGGCCGGTGTCGCTGCAATGCAATCACAGGGTACCGGAACCACCGGTTCGCGTATGGCCAATGGCAGTTACGCTGCTCACGGTGCGCTGGAAGCGGAACTGGCCGACCTTTATCAGTGCTCGAACGCCTTGGTGTTTTCAACCGGTTACGCTGCTAACCTGGGTGTCCTGACTGCGTTACTGGGCAAAGGTGATGCTGTGCTGCTTGATTCTGATGCACATGCAAGCCTTTACGACGGCTGTAGTATGAGCCAGGCGGATATTTACCGGTTTAAGCATAACGATGTACAAAGTCTCGAACGCCGGATCAAGCGTCTGGGTGATCGCAGCGGTCGTTGTCTGATTATCGTCGAGGGAATGTATAGCGTGCTGGGCGACTGCGCACCATTGAAGGAAATCGTAGAAATCAAGGAGCGGTACGGTGCCAGCCTACTGGTAGATGAGGCGCATTCCCTGGGTGTTTACGGTGAACGTGGCTGCGGAGTGGCCGAGGCTGAAGGTGTGCTGGACAAGGTTGACTTCATTGTTGGGACCTTCAGCAAAAGCCTGGGTGCTATGGGTGGCTTTTGTACCAGCACACACGATGTTTTGGG
>JAOUCZ010000282.1 GCA_029859505.1 Lysobacterales bacterium
CAGAGCAGTTGTCAGTGATCTGGAGATTTGGGAGGGTTGGTATGGTCCACTGTTCAGGTACATGAATGAAAATAGCGATGTCATACGTGGTATTGCATATATCAATGCGAATTGGGATGCTCAGTCACGCTGGGGTGCGCCGCATAACGAGGGGTACTGGGGAGACAGTCGACTTGAAGTCAATCCTGAAATTGCCAAACGCTTCAATCTCGCTATAGCTGATTGGCGGGGCCGTTAGTCGTAAGTCCGCTTTCTATCATCTGGCCTGCTGAGTATCATGCCAGTGATCACTTTGCATAAAAGGCGAATTTACGCCGGGAAACTCAGTATGAAAAGACTATTTTTAAGTATGGTTTTCGTGAGTCTTTGCGCCAGTATGGCGTTGGCTTCAGATCAGAATGAGGCATTGGACAAGGTACTCGCAGCCCAACCGGCAGAGGTACAGGCCCGTTATGCCTATCGACACACCAAAGAAACCCTGGAGTTCTTTGGTATCAAACCCGGTATGACGGTTGTTGAGGGTCTGCCCGGCGGTGGCTGGTATTCCAAGATTCTCCTGCCTTACCTGGGTGCTGATGGAACACTGATCGGTGTAGATTACGCTGTAGACATGTACCCCAAATTCGGATTCTTCGATCAGGAGGCCCTGGACGCGAAGAAAACCTGGGTTGCTGACTGGACTGTAAAAGCCAACGGTTGGCGTACCGAAGGTGATGCCAGAATCGAGGCCTTCCAGTTTGGCTCGATGCCGGATGAGATGAAAGGAACCGTCGATGCCGTTTTCCTGGTTCGGGCTTTGCACAACCTGGCCAGGTTTGAAAGCGATGGCGATTACCTGACCACTGCATTGAAGGATGCATTCGAGACACTTAAACCGGGTGGTGTGGCCGGAGTAGTACAGCATATGGCACGGGAAGAAAAGCCGGACGAGTGGGCCGATGGCAGTCGTGGCTATCTCAAACAGAGTTTTGTTATTGAAAGTATGGAGAAGGCTGGCTTTGTGTTTGAGGCATCCAGTGACATCAATAACAATCCGGCAGATCAGCCTGGAAATGAAGATATCGTATGGCGTCTTCCACCGACCTATTTCACCAGTCGTGATAACCCGGAGCTAAAGGCACAAATGCAGGCGATCGGCGAGTCAAACCGTATGACGTTGAGGTTTCGCAAGCCTCAATAGCGACCGCTACCCAACGGGTGTACATTCCTGTGCATCCGTTGTTTGATACTGTTATGAAAGCCGGGTTTATGGTCTGAGTTTTTCTGCCGGAATCTCGACGATTAATTTCTGAACACGTTTATCACGTTGAAACAGGGACTGACTCCAGGTAGATCCCAGGCAGGAGCCTTGCATGTACTCCGGATCAGCCTGATCAGTAAAAACCTGAATACTACAATTCTCCGCCAGCCGGTAAATGACCGGCACGCCGCAGAGGGTGAAAGCCATTGATCCGGCATCCAAATCCTCGGATTGCATCTCTGCGCCCACGGAGAAGTGCCATGTTTGAGGCTCTGAAATAAACTCACTTTGCTTGATCAGAACCGGTGAAAATGAAATGTCGCCATTGCTGACAATGACGCCCAGTTCGTAAAAACGTGTGATTACATCTTCTTTGACCTGCCCGGTCAGTCCCGGTTGCTGTACACCCGAAAAACCGGTGGTATGGGAATAGGCATCCACGGGAAAAGCACCATAGAGGGCAGGGGATTTGTGCAGACCGAGACCATTCTTGATGTCGTCATAGTGTTCCAATAAGTGACTCAGGGTTTGCTGGGGAATACCATTTTCACTGGCTAACTGAGTAATTTTTGCGGTTGCGAGCAGTAGTTTCGATACCATGTGCCAGTAAATACAACCGAGTCCTTCATACTTGTACATTGCGCCGGAACGACCGGTGAACTGTCGGTGACTGAATACGGATTCATAAACACCACACAGGGCCTGTTTGTCTTCAGCGCTGATATCTTTTTCTTTATCGAGAGCAGAGAGTAACTCTTTTGCATTTCTGAATTTGCCGTTGAAGTGGACCCTGCCATTCAAATCCTGCTCAACAAAGTCCTTTCGACCTGAACTCAGTTCATCCTGAATCCAGAGGTTGCCCTGTACCAAAGACGGGTCAATGACATTTTTTTCCTGGAAAAGTGGAAGGTCTCTGTCCGGGTAAAGAATGTAACTGTTCTGGTCCGGCCGGTACATCTTGCTTGATCTCAAGGCGGTCAATAATTCAAGGCTTTGCGTTTCGTCGAGATAGCCTGATTCCAGTACCGCAACCTGGCCTTCCAGCATCTCGTAGAGGTTTTGTACCCCATGGCCATCTGCTTCGATTTGTATCAGGTTATAGGAGTGAAACAGGCCATCGTCTCTCTGGTTATGAGAAATACTATGGTCCAGGTAAGATCTCGCCAGGTCGATGAACGCCACCAGATCCGGTTTGCTTAAAGCGGATTTGTGACCTGACAATCCGTTATAGACACTTGCACGATAGTGCTCGGAAGCCATGCCCAACTCGTCCATGAAGGCCTTCCGGTCTTGCCTGCTGACGTCCGTTTTCTGTATGAAGGCGAATTTACTGAATACATTATCGAGGGCAGAATAGAAAGAGTGCAGTTCGTCAGACACCAGGTATTTTTCTGCACGATCCTGGTCCAGCAAATTTCTGAGTAACATCAGGAACGGGCGCAAGTAACACAACGTGACCATGGATAAGCCATAACCAACGAGCGCATTATTGGCGTCATTCCATTCGGGGCGCCGGGTATTCATCCAGATACCACCGCCGGGCACAAGGTTGCCTAGCTTGGTCAAGGTCGTTATTAGTAGTTTCTCGAGGAGACTGGCTCTGCAGATTTCACCATTCGAGAGCGTCAACAGCTTTCCGTCACTGCCGATGTTCCGGCACCGCCCGGAGATCAGTTCCGCTCGTGCTTCGTCATAGTCGACACTGTTGTTGGGGTCGCTCAGCAGTGACTGATAACCCGCTATCCGGTAGGGCACATCGGCGTAAACAAATAATTCCCGGCTCAGATACTCAGCAATTTTCCCTGGATGGTAACGGTTTGAGAACTCGACCAGTTTAAGTAGGTAATTGATCTGGTGATCACCCCAATAGCCAATATTTGACCAGGGATCTTCGGCGTGCAATACCTCCCACTCAAAGCCGTCCTTTGTTAATCGGTACGGGTTATAACCGTCTGCGGTTGAAGCGTTTACAAACTTGCTTATGAAGCTCTCTGCGAACTCCGGATAGGATATCTCCAGCGCTTCCCAATTTTGGAAAATATCACGCCAGTTGCCCTGGTAGTGAAGTTTGTCAGAGCCATCCGCGTTCCTGATATCGATGGAAAACTTGTTCCACGGCCGGCTTGGGTCACCGTGACGGCGGCTAAACGTAAGGGGCAGGTACTCAAGCACGATACGCTGCATGTCCACATCACCGCTTTTCTCCGTCAGGGTCAATAGTGATTCCAGTGTATGGTCTTTGCCCGATGAGCCGAGCAGCGTCTCAAGCCTTTTCTGTACAGGTTTGTTCCAAACACCAGCAAAGTGAAGGAAATCATTAAGAGGAAAACGGTACTCATCGTATAAAGTACCGCCCCGCATGATATTGAAAAGCGAATTGGAAAAGTGACGCATGGTGGTCAGCTCATCAGATGAGAGTTGACAGCCATCCGCACTCCCCACCAATTGCAGTAAGCGTTCTGAACCAGATTCTATGTCCTTTTCGATGGTCAGAGCTGAAATTCCCTGGTCAATGGAGTCGAGGAGCGCGGCAATTTCTGCAGGACCCTGGTCGATGTCAGCCAGGATTTTCCAACGTTTTGATTGGTCCGGAGGGATTACAAAACTGGACTGAACATAGAAAGCACCGCGTTTACCTTTGCTGAAGAATTCATCGCTCAACGGCATACCGTTGCAAAACGCTTCGACCTGGTCTTCTGATAACAGCAACTTTGGACTATCCAAACCGGTGCTCCAAACTGCCGTGGCTTTCAACGCTTCGCTGGGTTCGGCCTGGTCGGTCAGAATTGAGCTCATTGTATAAACGGATGCGGTCTGGTTTTGGAAGGCTTCCGCCTGCTTGTAAGCATCCACCAGTGTACTCATCAGGGTCTGCAACTGGCTTGTTACACCAAATGGAAGCAGGTTCCTGAGGCCATCAAGTACGGAGACCTCAAGCCTGGTATTGCCGGTATTGAGAATCGTTGAAGTCTTAACAAAACCGTAGCGGTCGCTATTCGACCAGCTGTATGAAAAGACCAGGCCAAAATCATGATTGATCTCTTCAAATATCAGCTTGTTGGAGGTCTTGTTCTTATAAAGGTTTCGTTCAATTTGATAGACGTTGGTGTCCTGGCCAAAGGGTTTCCAGAGGTACGTCCTTGCGTCTTTATTCACCAGGAAGATTGTCTGCGGACCAGTGGTTGAGCCCGCATCGTGTATTTTATCGTCGGTGTAGTAGGGGAAAAGTGAGCTCTCGGGATTTCCTCGTCCACAACTTAGGCCACCGGAGCTTGACACAAACATCCAGTGGTCGAAACCACTGACAATCGACATGAAAAAAGCCGGCATCATGTGATAGTTTGATATCTTGTAGAAGACCTCTCCATCACGAACAACAAGCTCACCATCTCCGCCTTCGATGGCCGGTCTGACCGGTGAGTTGCCCCAATAGATATCAGTCATTATTTCACATG
>JAOUCZ010000062.1 GCA_029859505.1 Lysobacterales bacterium
TGTGCTGTTGGTGAGGCCAGCCATCGTCAATCTTGACGTCGTCGCGCCAGACGTTGGCAACAGTAGTTCCTTCAGCAGGTCTTACTCTAACAGGGCCGGTGAAATGACACTGAACATTGAGCTTTTTGATTCCCTGACGAATGACAAAATAGCCAAGGCGACCGACCGGAAGCGCGACTACGATCGTGGTTATGCAGAGTGGCGAACCAGTGTGAATAACAGGGCCGTAGCAAGGCGAATGATGACCGTGTGGGCCAAGGCATTAAGATCGGCTCTTGACGAAGCCAGGGCTTCGACAGCCCGGACCGAATAGGGGTCAGACCGGGCGGGCCGGACTACATCCTGCCCGGTTATTCTGATATTCAGACCCGCCGGAATCTTTCCGGCGGTTTAATGTCGACTTAAAATTTTTCAGGTTCGGGGCGCGAATTGAAGGTAATTGGCGCATACTCTTCACTAGTTTCCTCAAATACATTTCCGGGTAGCGAAAATGAATACCGACTCTGTTAAAACATTTGACCAGTTAGGTCTGCAGCAATCAATTCTGAAGGTCCTGGATGAGGTGGGTTATGAAACACCCTCACCGATCCAGGCGCAGACCATTCCTTATATGCTGGACGGTAAGGATGTTGTTGGCCAGGCTCAAACTGGCACAGGCAAAACCGCAGCATTTGCACTGCCGATATTGTCCCGCCTCGATCTACAACAAAAAGACCCACAGGTATTGGTGCTCGCACCTACACGCGAACTGGCTATCCAGGTAGCTGAAGCTTTTCAGAAATATGCTCACCACTTGAAGGGTTTTCATGTCCTGCCCATTTATGGAGGGCAGGACTACAGTGTGCAAATTCGCGCCCTGCAGCGGGGTGTGCATGTGATCGTAGGTACACCGGGGCGTGTCATGGATCATATTCGTCGCGGTACGCTGGTGCTGGATAAACTTGCCACACTGGTGCTGGATGAAGGCGATGAAATGCTGCGGATGGGTTTTATCGATGATGTGGAATGGATCCTGGAAAAAACGCCCCAAGACCGGCAAATCGCCCTTTTCTCAGCTACCATGCCGCAACAGATCCGTCGTATTGCCACCCGTTATTTGAATGAACCTGTCCAGGTAACTGTCAAGGTCAAGACCACCACGGCAGACACCATTCGGCAACGCTTCTGGCCGGTGCAGGGCTTTCATAAGCTCGACGCGTTGACCCGTATTCTCGAAGCTGAACCTTTCGATGCCATGCTGATTTTTGTGCGCACCAAGCTTGCCACGGTTGATTTGTCTGAAAAGCTCGAAGCCCGTGGTTATGCTTCAGCACCTCTCAATGGTGATATTCAACAAAAACAGCGTGAACGCACCGTCGACCGTTTGAAGAACGGCAAACTGGATATCGTTGTAGCCACCGATGTGGCGGCGCGCGGTCTCGATGTTAATCGTATTAGCCATGTCGTCAATTACGATATCCCAACCGATACCGAGGCTTATGTGCATCGTATCGGCCGCACCGGTCGGGCCGGTCGTGAAGGTGATGCCATTTTGTTCGTCACACCACGTGAAAAACGCATGCTATACGCCATTGAAAATGCCACCAGGAAGAAGATAGAGCTCATGGAGCTGCCTTCCACTGACGTCATCAACAACAAGCGTATCGATAAATTCAAACAACGCATCACCGACACACTCGAAAGTGTGGATCTGGGTTTGTTTTCCAAGATGATTGAAGAGTATCAGCAGGACCAGGATGTACCTCCTCTAAAGATCGCGGCAGCACTGGCGCAGTTACTCCAGGGCGATTCTCCTTTCCTGCTACAAAACAATCCCCACAGGATTGCAAACAAGAGCTGGGATAAGGAAAGCCGGCCCGCACGTGGTGACAAAAGAAATAGAAGCGATGCGCCTTCCCGGCGCAGACCCTCTCAGAACAAGGGAAATGACGGTCCACCCTCCGAAGGAATGGAGCGTTTCCGCCTTGCCGTGGGTCACGACCACGGAATCATGCCCGGGAATATTGTGGGTGCCATCGCCAATGAGGCGGATATAAGCGGCAAAAACATCGGCCGCATCAACATCTATGACGATTACACCTTGATTGACCTGCCTGCCGGTATGCCGAATGAAACCCTCGTCATCCTCAGGAAAATCCGGGTAGCAGGTCAAAAACTGAGTATCACCCGCCTTGGAGAAAAACAAAAGCAATCTGGTCCGGCAAAACCCTCCTCACGCAAGGGTAAGCACAAACTCTCCTTGCCATCAGGTAAGGCCCACAAAAAGAGAAATGCAAAGCCAAAAAGAAAACCCAAGAACAGACGCCCGTAGGTCGCGTTATTCATTACGCACCGTTCGCACCAACCAAAGGAAACCCAAACCCGCTGGGTGCGTAATTCATTACGCACCGGGTCTCATGAAATGCTCAACCGAGTTAAAATAAACCAGCAAAGTCACAAACAATTCAACCACTCAAAAAACCAATGCCAAGCAACATCAAAATCCTACCCAGCGGTCGCAACTTTCCCTCTGAAGGCAACCTGACGCTTCTTGAAGCCGGTCTCCACTCGGGCCTCGCTCTCGGCTATGGTTGCAGTAATGGCAATTGTGGTGAGTGCCTGGCCAAAATAGTTTCCGGTGAAGTGCAACAGGTACGGCACCACGATTACATGATAAGCGAGGAAAAAAGAAGCACAGGACATGTGCTGATGTGCTGCAACAGCGCGGTCACCGATATCATCCTTGAGGCTCCCGAAGCCCAAAGCAGCAAAGAAATACCCAGACAACACATCACCGCCAAAGTAAGAAACATCGAGTTCGTCAACGATGATGTCGCCCTATTACACCTGAAAACACCACGCACTCAACGCCTGCGTTTCCTGGCTGGTCAACAAGTTCAACTGGGGGGTACAGACTTTCCCACGGCTACTTTTCCAATCAGCAGTTGCCCCTGCGACGACATGAATCTTCACTTCCAGATACCCAGGCTCAAAGACGATGAGTTTTCAGACTTCGTTTTTAACCACCTCAAAAAGGGCAGCTTGATCGACATCAATGGACCTGAAGGTGATTTTGTTTTTGATGAGAGTTCGAACCGGTCACTGGTTTTCATTGCCTGGCACACAGGCTTTGCGCCTGTCAGGAGCCTGATTGAGCACGTCATGGCCCTGGAAGTGGCTAATAGCATGCATTTGATCTGGGTAGCCCCCAGCATGAAAGACCGCTATCAGGATAATCTCTGCAGGTCATGGCAGGATGCTTTTGAAAACTTTCACTACCTGCCTATCAATGCTCAACCGGGTGACGGAACCGTTAGCACTACCTCAACACTTGAGCTGCTTGGTATCGAGCCTGTAGATCTGGACACTTATGATTTCTACATCGCAGGACCCGATACATTCATAAACGCCTATGATCAGAACCCTCGATGGCGATTTGCAACCATTCCACCGGCTGCTGCCAATAAAGCGTAAGTATATTTCAGAGGCAAAAAAAAACGGGTGCTGGTAAAACCGGCACCCGTTTCGACTAATCTTAGATCTACGACTTAGAGAGCAACAACCTTAGTTGCGCATGGGCCTTTCTGGCCTTGTCCTACTTCGTATTCTACTTGTTGGCCGTCATTCAATGTTGCATAACCATCAGTTTGGATTTCTGAATGGTGAACAAACAAATCTTTGCTGCCATCTTCTGGTGTGATGAATCCATAACCTTTCCCCGCATCAAACCATTTTACTGTACCTGTACTCATAACCTTGATTCCTTAATAAATTAATTAACTACTTTCTAATCTTACATCCTGCCTTTCGGCAGAAAAATTCAACAACAATTACGCGCTCAAAAAAGCTCAAATTGCTATTTTTCTTCTTCACTTAGCTTTTTTAAGGCCGTAAAAGACCAAGTGTACCATGGTTATGTTCAGGATGAACGGTATATCGCGTGTGAGCACAGGGATGTGCGGCGCGATTGTGTCAGTTTTGCACGGCCTGTAATTTGATGTGCGGCGCGATTATGTTCAGGATGAACGGTATGCCGCGCGCGCAGGGATGCTCAGGAGCGGCGCATATCAGACTTGCATGGCCTGTAATTTCAAGTGCAAAAATTACTTAACACTGGTTCCCGGTTATTCCCATTTCGGTCGAAAATGCTGCTGATATGCCATAAGAACTCCATGCTTTTAGCAAAGCATTCACAGCTAACGGTCCTCCTTGAAACGTGGTAACTTGGTCGTCACAACGAACAAACCCGAGTGAATCCTGGAATGGTAAAAAGCAAACCCAAAAAAAAGGGAAGCAGACTCAAAGGTGGTCTGTTAATCACCTTAACCATTGTCTTTGTGGTCACATCAGGAATATATTTTCTCACAACAGGTGTACGGGATGCGAAACGTGTCGAACAAAAACTGATTGACCGTTTCGGTTGGGCAGAACAGTACACACCTTCACCCGACGGGTCGATTTCACCACAACGGATAGAGGCATTTATACGCATTCGTGAAGCCTTGCAGGCTGACTGCGACGACTACCAGGCCGTCCTGACCAGCATTGCTCAGCTCCAACAGATTGAAACTGATAAAGATTCCTCTACAAGCGATGCTGCATCTACCGGTCTGCAGGGTTTGAAAAGTGCATTCAGTGCAGGACCCAGAATGGTGAAGTTTTCAACAAACCGTAACCAGGCTTTATTGAACGAAGAAATGGGTATTGGTGAATATCTCTATATTTATCTGACCAGCTATGGTGAGCAACTGGCCAAAGAACCAGATTCGGTTTTCTCGAAGATGGAGGAGGCTTATGTCAGTGAAAGAGCACGAAAAGAATTCATGCAGATCCTTTCAAATCAACAACTGGCCCTGCAGACCAACGAGTTTCAATCCACCTACCCCGGTTTGGATGGAGAACTTCAGATGGAGATAGACGCTTTAAAGGACGGTTCGCATTCAGCGCCCTGGCCTAATGGTCCCATTGGCAAAGCACGAGAGTCATTGGCCCCTTACCAGTCTAAAATTGATGGTCTTTTTTGTTCCGGAATCGTCAAGATAGAGCTACTGCAAAAGAATCGCGGGTTTAATTTCGAAGGCTAGCTACTAATAGGAGCAATTTTGTGGCCTGGAACTAGACCACCTTCGGGAGGACGTAAAAATATACCGAAATAAAGTGACAAAAGCTGCCCAGTAAAACAAAAAGATGAAAAATGGCGTGGTTGAACTGTATTTTTTTAATGCTGTATATGACAGCTCCGACGGTATAGGCCACACCGCCGGCAACAAGCCAGAATATACCCTCGGGTGAGAAGCTGTTAACCAGGGGCTTTATCGCAAATATGATGATCCAGCCCATGAAGACATACATCAGGGTAGATACAACATTGTATTTCCCAGTGAAGAATAGTTTCAGGATGACACCCGTGATAGCCATACCCCAGGAAACACCGAAAATAGTCCAGCCCACCCAGCCATTGAGCGTGATAAGCGTAAACGGTGTGTAAGTGCCTGCAATAAGGATGTAGATTGTGGCATGGTCATTGACCCTTAAACGGGCTCTTACTTTTGGATCCTTTGCGCTGTGATACATGGTTGAGGCCGCATAAAGCGCAATTAAACTGATTCCGAAAATTGCGGCACTAACAATAGCCAGGATGCTGCCGGTACCACCGGCACGAACAAGCATCAACAACAGGGCAACGATACTGAGAGCCAGGCCAACAGCATGAGAAATGATATTGGTCTTTTCTTCCAGGGGTGAATAGTGGTTCGTTGTATCCATTAGATCTAGTTCGCTATCCCTTGCTTTTCCCTGAACACATTCTTTTATGCTGGCTTTTATGCTGGTCTTGCAATAACCGTTCTAAACTCGCCTGGCACGTACGTTTCGCCCTTTGACTTTGCCGTTGGCCATGTAGTTAAGCGCCTGGCGAAGTGCGCTGCGTTCAATTGCAACGTAGCTGGACATATCAAAAATATCAATCTTGCCAATCTGCGATCCGGCCAGCCCGGCTTCACCCGTCAAGGCACCCAAAATATCGCCAGGCCGCATTTTATTTTTACGGCCGGCATCAAGTTGAATGGTAACCATGGGCGATGTAAGTGAAAATCCCGGTTCACGATCAAGTGAGGCGTAAACATCGCAGATACACGGCTTTTTCAAATACTGCTCAATTGATTTGACCCGAAACTGTTCGGATTCAGTGAATATGCTCAGCGCAATACCTGTTTCCCCTGCCCTACCGGTACGTCCAATACGATGCACATAAATCTCGGGATCCCGCGGTAACTCATAATTAATCACGGCCGCCAAAGACTTGATGTCCAAACCACGGGCAGCAACGTCGGTGGCAACCAGTACCGAACAACTGTTATTGGAAAACTGCACCAGCACCTGGTCACGTTCGCGTTGTTCCAGGTCACCATGAATGGCAAGCGCTTCAATATTACGACCGCTTAGAAAGCGTGCCACCTCGTCACACTCCTTTTTGGTATGGCAAAAGACCAGCGCAGTTTCTGGTTTGTAGTGTTCAAACAGGGCCAACAGAGTGTTATTGCGTTCGTGCTTTTTAACCTCGTAGAACATCTGATCAATCACACCGGCTTTGTGTTCGCTTTCAACCGTTACCGTCACCGGGTCACGTTGTATGGAGCGGCACATTTTTTTAATCTGAGACGGATAGGTTGCTGAAAACATGAGTGTCTGACGCTTTTTAGGTGTCTGCGAAATAATTTCGGTCATGACGTCAAAGAAGCCCATATCCAACATCCGGTCTGCTTCATCCAGAACCAGTGTCTTCAGACCATCGAGCTTTAAGGTCTCCTTACGTAAATGATCCTGAATACGCCCCGGTGTTCCAACAGCAATGTGAGCCCCGTGTTCCAGCGAGCCTTTTTGTGGCCCGAACGGCTTACCGCCGCATAATAGAACCAGCTTGATATTGGGCGTACTGCGGGCCAAACGGCGAAGTTCCTTGCCGACCTGGTCGGCCAGTTCGCGGGTTGGGCACAAAATCAGCGCCTGTACTCCAAAGAAGCGCGGATTAATCTGCTCCAATAAACCAATTCCAAAAGCGGCTGTTTTTCCGCTACCTGTTTTGGCTTGCGCGATGAGGTCCCTGCCTTTCAAAACGTACGGCAGACTTTGCTTCTGGATAGCCGTCATTTTCTTGTAATCGAGCGACTCCAGGTTCGCAAGTTGGGCTTTGGATATGGAGAGAGATGAAAAACTATCACTGGCCATTTCTTCTATTCCTTTGATGTAGTGCTGGCCAGTAACCTATCCAGGTGATCGGCAAAAGATTTACGGTCACCCTGGCTTAATGGCGGCGGGCCGCCTGTATCAATTCCGCTACCCCGCATGGTATCCAGAAAATCCCTGATATTCAGACGCGCCTTGATATTTTCGACAGTATACCTTTCCCCGCGCGGGCTGAGGGCATGTCCGCCTTTTTCTATTACATCCGCAGCCAGCGGAATGTCACCGGTGATGACAAGATCCCCGGCCTCGAGTCTTTCTACGATCTCATTGTCAGCAACATCAAAGCCCGACGAAACCTGAATAGAGTTGATGAAACGCGACGGTGGCACGCGGACGGACTGATTCGCCACCAGCGTCAACTGAGTGGCGGTGCGCTCTGCTGCCTTAAAGAGGATTTCCTTGATCACTACCGGACAAGCGTCCGCATCTACCCATATTTTCAAAAGCGATCACCCATCATTAGCTTCACAGAATAAAGTGTCGCTTACGATACTTGGCTTATCGAATTTTTTCTACGTGATTATTAACTTATATCCGGCCATAACCATGCAAACGTTGCAGCAACAACCAGTGAATAAATTAGCGCATCAAGCAAATACTTCGCTGTCATGGACCATTTGTAGCCAAACCAGATGCTATATGGAACGTTGGCCCAACCGTAGGCAAGAAAACCAACAGCTGAGAAGAAACGAAATACGGTCATGAACTCCGCACCCGCTGACAGAACCAGTGTGGCGCAATAGGCGATCAGCGCATTGCCAATTAGAAAGAATGCAAACTGCTGACTCAGGTATTTACCCATATTAGGCAGACCATTGGGAAATATGGAGAGAAACCCTACCGGCCCCCTGTTCATTTTTTGCTGCATGGCCTCATCTGCCATCTCTGACATATCGGCGCAGTACGGGAAGTGATACAGGCCGGGTGATGGTGCATCCTTACCTACCGCATTCATCACATCATCTTCATTTTCCAGTCTCTGGTAATCGGAGTTGTGATACTTGATTAGCATATGAATCAGTCCGCTGGCTATCCAGGCGAATACGGCACCGACCAAAATTGGCATCCACAATTGTATAAGGCTGATGGTCATTGGATTCTCCTTGATTACACTATTTATGCCTGATTTAAATCAGGCTTTTATTGGTTTAATGATAGTACGAATTGAATAAAAACGTCAGATGCGCCGGATTGGCTAGCTGAATTATGACTGGCAGATCGCTATCAACAACAGGCTTTACCCGTCGTTCTTTAAAGCCAGGCGCTTTTCATAAGCATTGCTGTAGCGCACGATTTTTCCAGTTGAAAGAGTATCCCCACTACTGAATTCTGATCCACGCGCTGTCACTTCGATCATGGCCTGACCAATTTGCGTTGCTCTAACTGCCGCATTGACCGGCTTAAAGAACCAGTAAAGAAGTGTTTGCCCAAGATTTGCCTCTTCTTCAGTCGGGCCAATGTAATCCGGCCGATAGGCAATTACACGAAGATCCGTTCCCTCCGCTAATTTGAATAACGATTTCTCCGCACGCACTTTTTCCCTTGCCCACATCATGCTTGAATCCTCTGAGATATCGCTGGAACTGATGTAATGAAATGAACTACCGGGTTTATTACCGGCGCTCAACCATTCCGATACAAAACGCACCGGAAAATCAACATGGATCATGCCATAGGTTTTCTCATCTACGCCTAAAGAGTTGATTCCAATTGCCCAATAGACCGAGTCCAATGGAGACAGCTTGTCACGAATAGCAGCGTAGTCGAGGTAGTCCATGTGAAGAATCACCTGCAACTTTCCCATAGCAACCCCCTCCTCGATTCGCGGAGTGGTGCGTCGTGTGATGACGAGTATCCGATCAATTTCCGGGTCCGCCAGTGCGGCCTTTAAGATTCCATCCCCAGCGGTTCCACTGGCCCCGAAAATCGCAATGGTCTTATGCGCGTCCGCTACTGCTACTGACTCAAGAGCAGGAATGGCGTCACCCTTAAGATTAATGATAATGACTGCGGTAACATAGAGCGCCGCGAACAGATACAGTGGTACCAGAAAAAAAGTCCTTAACCTGGGTAGTTTCATGAGTGTGTTAGGCTCCCTCGCCCGAATTTTCATGTTGCATTGTAATTCCATTATGGCGAATCAACGCTGCAGTAGCGATTTCTTCGGGTACAATCGATGAGAATCGGATCGGTAGAAACAACTCTACGCGCCGCAGATGAGCAAGAATAAGCAACCACAAGGATATTTTTCAATGAATGACAAAATAGCCGTAAGCAAGCCCCTGGTGGTGCTGCACGGTGACGAAATGGCGCAGATCGCCTTCGATCGCATCCTCGAACAGTTTGTAAGCAAATACCTCGACATTCCACTGGTAGAAATCGACTTGTCTGCAGAGAAACGTCTGCTCAGTAATGGCCAGGTGGTGGTTGATTCCATAGAAGCGCTAAAACAACATGGCGTCGGAATTAAGAACGCGGGTATGACGGTCAACCGTGACCAGTTGGACGAGCTATTGGCCAAACATAGTCATATCAATGAAGACGATTTGGACCGCCTGGCGACCAAGTCACCCAATGGCGCCATTCGCAAAGGCATTGGCGGTAACATCATTCGAGAAGATATCCATTTCCGTAATATCAAAGTGAAACGTCCCGGCTGGGTGGGTCGTGATATTGAGGTCGATACCATGGCCGGCGGCGGCATAACGAGTAGCCACAATGAGTTATCCAAGGCCACCGGTGTTGCCAAGCTCATGTTTGTGGGTAGCAGTGGCGACCCGATTGAGTTGCACCGCCGCTTTATTAACAAGGGCGACCCATGGCTTATCGGCACCAATGACATGGATAAGGTACGCGACTGGGCGCACGATTTTTTCAAGCGTGCCATCAATGAAAAACGTGATGCCTATTTGGGCCTGAAAGACACTGTTATACCCGGCTACGACGGTGTGATGCGTACCGCAATTGAGGATATCTATGAGCGCGACTACCAGGCCACTTTTGAAGAACTTGGCCTTGCCTATCACTACGAGTTGATAGACGCGCAGGCGGCGCGCATTATCTCCAACCCGCCCGAACGGGCACTCTGGGGCGTACCGGATAATACCAGCGGTCGCAAACTGCTCAAGCTGGTCAACCAACTCAAGGTCACCGGTATTCCGGAGCGCCGGGCTGCGGTTTCAATTTCGCGAATGAGTGCTGGCGGTGGCGATCAATACGGCAGCTTTAATATGCCCGCCACTGAAGATGGAATTTTAAAGGTGATTCTCGACGGCGAAGAAAAACATGCCCGCACAATTAAAAAGGGCGACCCGCTGCTGTTTATGTCCAACGACCGCGAAGCCATCAAAGATTGGGTTAGCCAGGTATTTCGCGATGCTTCAGTTCACGATAAAGAGGTCTACTTTGGCCTCAAGCGTGAGTACATGGCCTATGACGATGTCTTTAGCGCCGTCATCTACGAAGTACGAACTGAACTGGCCAAGCACGATACGCCTCCTCCTTCCTTTATGATCATGCGACCCTCCAGCCAGCTGAAAAAGATGATCACCGACCCACCGCGTGAAGCGCTATACCCTGCGCAAAACCTGGATGGCGATATCTTTTCGGATATTTCGGCAGCACTGGGCGGCAGCCTCGCCACCGCCAGTTCGATCATCGAAAGCAAAGACGGCACCATGCTCTTTGAGGCCCCGCACGGTACCGCGCATGATTTGTACCTGAAGTATCTTGAAAGCCACGGCAAGGTGGCATTATTCAACTCCTCCGCACTACTCTATGCACTGGCTAATGCGCTTGAAACCATCGGTAACCGTGCCAGCAATGAAAAGCTATGCTCTTATGCCGCCGCGCTCAAGCTGGCCCTGATCGACACAGTGGATCAGGGCATCATCACCGGTGACCTGAAGGGTAAAACCAATGATCCGGAGAATGAGAAGCTGGTTGATATGTTTGGCTTTCTGGACGCGGTCGAAGGCAACCTGAAGCTGGCGTAGACGGAATAACTAACGCCGGCTTCCAGACTGTCATCTCAACTGTTCGACACGAAACATTGGGTTGAGTGATTGGCCGGCGAAACATACGTGGCGATTTGTCACGCAGATTTAACACGGTTAGTCATCAAGCTCACCACTCTCCTCCAAAAGACTGTCAGAAATGGACTTCAGTGTTTTCTCTGTTAGCACATCGAGTGACGGGGGCATTTCTTGACGTTCAGAAGTGCATAAGTTGTTTCGGCAAACAGCCGTATAGGAACTAACTCTCGGACGATTACATAGAAGACCTGTTTGGCATTGATTCTGCTGACTAAGGGCCTTAACGACTTGCTTCCTTGCGTCCAGCTGTACTACAACCGAACACCCAAGATAACTTGCAAATTGTTGGGAAACCGGAATACGAATACATTCCTCATCAGATTGGCAGGTTTGCGAACTTCTAACCAGAAGGCCAACTTCGGTATGTTGCTTGTCACATTGTTTTTGCCGTTCTCTCTGAGAAAGGAGAGTAATCGTGGTATCAGCCTCCTCCTCTTCCAAAGGAGTCGGGCCTACCTGCACCATTTTCGACATCATCCAGGCTAATCCAATGACCACTAACAATCCAACCAGAAATGAAAACAACAAGATAGCTGATTTATGCACTTTCCCGCATCCGGTTGAATGATTTGTTAAGTTGAGTCCTGACCAAAACTATCTTTACTTGACTGAGGGCCTGGAATCCGCCATCAGTTTATCCAAAAAACTCTGTGCCTGCTTCGGGTTGACCAAATCCCGCGCTTCCAACATTTCGCACTCATCTTTGATCATTTGCTCAATGGTTACCGGGTAATGTTTGCAATCGTCGGGGCGATCGTAATAAATGTCACAGACATATTTCCCCTGATTTGGTAATTGCCGCAACCACGGACACCGTTTGATTTGCTTACCTGTTTTTGGATCTACCCAGATTTTTCCTTCACTGACGAATTCATATATATGGGGCCTGAATATCTCCCAAAATTCTATTTCATGTTCCGTTGCTGATAAGCCGCCGTCACTATAATTCTCGCAACATTTTCCGCATTGATTACATTCCTTCACACTATCGCTTCTCCATCTGGGTTGAGAACTAATCGTTTTAGTTGGGAGGCGCCGTCAGGCGTCCGGTGGAGACAACTTGCGAGTGGAAAGCATCGTAACGAATGATTATGTCTCTTTCTCCGTCTTCAGCGGAGCCTTCCATGCTTCGCGCAACGCGGCCTTGGCGTTGCTCTCTATAAAGTCTCCATGAGCAAGTAACACCCGTTCAAAATCCCATTGAAGAATTTGCTCCAGTGAGCGCTTGGCAGCTTTCTTATCCTTCCACCCCATTTGATACTCTGGTGCCGGCTTCGGATGATTCCACATATGAAATACAAGCTTCCACCACAGCTTAAGTCCCCAGCCTACACCGTCTGTCTGGTCTCCGATGTTTTCGACTAAATCAACAAGCAAAAGCGTTTGGCTTGGTCTGTGGTAGAAGGCGACTTCCCAAATGTACTTCGACCCACGAACCAGTACCTGCTCAATTTCCTCATTCCACGCCTCCGGGGACCTGTCGCCCAGGATCCAGTCAAATTCAATGTCTGGTCGCTTTTGTTCAATACCGGGGCAAATGTATGTCTGTGCCTCGGGGAAGGCATTCTGAGCTGAGCCTACATGAAAGTAATGATAGGAGCCGGGTGCCACTATATGAGCCACTGTCCCGATACGCTCAATGGACTGCTTTGTCTCGTCGTCGATGTCACATGGAGAGTGCAGCAGCAGGTTTCCATCAGACAAACGAATTACTGTCATGAGGGAGTAAAAGTCCAGGCCGGAATAATGAACCGGGTATCGCTTGATCCATATCTGGTCTGGTATGTATTCAACAAGCTCCAAACTCATATGCATTTCTCCAGCAGATTACCTATTAAGCATAACGTCAAAATAGGCGACTGCAACCACGAGCAACATCGCGGGGAAAAACCACTTCAGTATGCAGAGGAGTGTCCCTGTCACCCCAGAGGTTTTAGCGCATAGTGCAAACGTTGGGTTAGGTGTTGTGGGTGGGCTCTGGTCAAAGACACTGAGTCACATTGTTGAAACTGACAGAATTGTTTTATGGCGTCTACAAATGCAGAAATGACTAATTCTTCATCAAAATTGTGCTGTTCCAAATGTAGTGATTTGATCTCCAGACGACTGATATTTCGATGGGCTTTACAATCCATTCTTCCAATAAATTCATCGCGATAAAGTAGCGGTAAGCAGAAGTAGCCATATTGACGTTTGGCTGCAGGTACATAGCATTCCAGTTGATAGTCGTATTGAAACAGTGCTTTAAGCCGATCGCGCTGAATGACACTGTTGTCGAATGGCGAAAGAATCAACATGCGGTTGTTCAACCGGGGAAGAGAGCATTCCAGCGCACCCGCTTTCAATATAAATACTTCGCCACTACTTACCAGTACTTGTTCCAGGGTGCGCTGCGCCAACCTTTCGTTTACCAGGGTTTTCACAGCTTTGCGCAGTTGAGAATTTCGGCGCTGGTAGGTCAGCCCTTTGATTGAAGCAAACCCATGACATCGCAATTGCTGATCTACAATTTGCTCCGCAAATTCTTCAATGCTAGGCATTTGTGAATTTACTTGAGATGGTAGTACGCGTTCGGTTAAATCATATGTTTTTTGGAACCCTACTCGATTGCTGACCATTAGGTCGCCTTCCATATACAACTGTTCGAGTGCCTTTTTGGCTGGCTTCCAGTCCCACCAACCTGTGCGTTTTGTAGTGTTAGTTTCTAAATCTCGCGATCGTATCGGGCCATCTGAACGTATACGTGCCAACAATTCACCCATGAGCTTCTTGTCACGGGTTTTATACCAATGGGTTTGACCGCTTTTGATGGCATGTTTATACGGTAAGGAGAAGCGAAAATCGGCGATGGGCAAAATAGCAGCCGCGTGTGCCCAATACTCAAAAATGTCTCCATCCAGCAACATTTGATTGGTCATGGCTGGCCTGAACTTAGGCACTCTGGAGCGAAGAACATGATGGTGTGCTCGTTCCACCACTGATATGGAGTCGATCTGTACATAACCTATGTGCTTAATTGCTTTACGTGCTCCAGCCAAACCACGCCCATAGGGTTGGGCCTGCAGCAGTCCTTGTGCAGCGAGGGCAAGACGGCGTAAACGCGCCAACTCTTGTGGACGTTTGATTTCAATCATGGTCATCTTGGTTAAGTGGAGTAGCGGAGTCAGGTTCCATGAACACCAAATTATCGTTCCTCCGGCGGAATGATTTTTATGTCTTTTGCAAAGTTTCGATGCTCCTCAATGTCCACGGATTTATATGTCATTTTATCCGTGGCGGGATACTTGCCCAAATAGACACCATTCTTCCAGTTGTTTTCAGGTCTTATTGGTCTTGGTACAAACCCGCCACCGCAATTTGGGCAAACGTTTTCCAAAACATTTTCGACACAACCTTTACAGAATGTGCACTCAAATGTGCAAATCATAGCTTCCGTCGAATTCGGCGGTAATGTCTTATTGCAATGCTCACATGACGGTCTCAATTCAAGCATGTGTGAATCTCCTTAAGGAAGGCTTGTGAGATCAGTTTAGCGCAGGGTTACCTGGAACACAGGGACTGGCTGCCAATGCTGTCGCCCTTCCTACACACGGGTTTACAGTCCGTTTCGTGTATAAACTACCTTAAACCCATACATCGTTTTGGGCTGTCAGGTGACTGCTGGCGCCTCCCGTGTTAATGGTGCCTTTGGGTTCCACAAGCATAATATGGCACTCGCTCTCAGCCACTGGCTTGTGTTCTGCGCCTTTGGGCACCACGAACATTTCACCTGCTGAAAGTTTTACTTTGCCATCCCGGAATTCAATTTCCAGCTCACCATCAATAACAATAAATGTCTCATCGGTATCGGCGTGAGAATGCCAGTCAAACTCTCCCTGCACCTTCGCAAGTTTGAATTGGTAGTCGTTCATCTCCGCAATCACCCTGGGTGACCAGTGATCATCGAATTTGCTTAACTTCTCCCAGAAATTTATTGCCGTATAAGTCATTTTTGATTATCGCCCTGTTCCTGCATTCCGATTAAGGAGCCTCTGATTTATTCTGAGTGAAGTAGATTGTAGTTCAAAATTTTCAGATTCACCGAGAGTAGGCGCTTGAGACGAGTCGCGAATCGCAGCTAATAGCTAGCTATTAGTAAGATTTGCGGCGCCGAAGCTGGAGATTTTGGACACACCAGGAGTAGGCGCCTTCAGGCGAGATACGAGTTCATGAATAGATCAGAGGCTCCTTAGATAATAGTGCCATAACATCCTCGCCGCTGTTGCACGATGTGGACGCCAGGCTTGTGCAATTTC
>JAOUCZ010000283.1 GCA_029859505.1 Lysobacterales bacterium
GCGAGCAGGCAGTATCAACCAGTCCTGGGTTCGGGAGAAAGCCCGATAGACATAAGCACCTACTTCGTTCTCTCAATGCTGTTCTTTTGGTTGAGTGAACGAACACATAGCAAGCTGAATTAGCCCAAGCTAGAGATTTTGTCATTCACTTCGGCTAACCACGGCCAGGAGCACGTAGTATCCGTTCTGGCTGCTGCGGCCTTTCACAGTGCACAAGGCTGAACCGCTAGTCCGCAAAGCCTTCATTCAATTCCGTGGCTTGGCAATTCGCGTCCCAGATGTACTCCTGCAGGGGCCAGTCCAAGCGCTCGCGAATCATCTCCCGGTACTTGGGCAGGCCACCGGAAACCAGTTCGACGTCATGGGCTGTAACGTCATACAGGTACGAAAGCGTAACGATAACGTCTGGCTCCGCCACTAGGCCTAGGCCGCCCGCGTTCTGGGCTTGGCGAAACCCGGCAATCCGGTAAGTATCTACCATGGCTGGCCAGTTCGGCCTGAAACTCAGGCCAATGCTCCTGAACAATCTGATAAAGTAAAGTTGTCTCGGGACGGTGGCGTACGTAAACTCCTGCTGAGTTTGACTTTGCCTGGCGGACGTTTTGTGAAGGCAATCCCATGGTTCAAATGAGAGTATATGTGCATGGATAAAGGAAACGGGAAAACTGATGTGATCGCCGAGCTCGCTAAAGCGGAGCGATATTTTAGTCAGGGCAATTTCGAGCTTGCCGGACAAATCTGTGACAAAGTGCTCATCGCAGATTCTGACAATGTCGGTGCATTGAATATACTTGGTGCAAGCCTGACAAGAACAGGAAAGATACCCCAGGCGATTAAGGTCGCAGAGAAAGCATGTTCTCTGAGTCCAGGTAATGCCGTTTATTATAGTAACCTCAGCTATTTGCACAGTATCACCGGAAATGTTCAAAAAGCCATACTGGTTATGGCCCTCGCGGTTATCAGTGACACCAAGAATACGGTTAACCAGGCTAAATTTGCCCGCTTGATTGACCATCTGGAGTTTTACCAGCTAACCGCTGAAACTGGTCCTGTCAAAGAAGCCATCAAAGTATGTTTGAGCAATCCTGACATAGACCACGGATCATTTTCCGTCGCCTGGCATTCCTTGATTATGCTTGATCCCGTCTTCATCAGGCTTGCATCCATTACGCAGGATGGTAATTTCAAAAAGCAGGCAGAAGAAGTGAATGCCAGGGAGCTTGAGGAGCCCCTTGCGGAGCCGTTTTTTTTATTGGGCCTCAAGTCTTTGCAGGCAGTAGATGCAAAGTACGAGCGCATCATAACGTTCTTCAGGCATTACTTCATATCGCGTATTGACGATTATGATTCGGAAAAATTTCTACCGTTTCTATGTGCTTTGGCGGAGCACTGCAATCTCAATGAATTTGTCTATTCCTGCACCAGGCAAGAGCAGGAAATGGCTGTTGCTTTGGAAGGGGAGTTAGACCTCATGGCTAATGTCGATGCAGACACAATGGCCAGGATTGCACTAATTGCTTGTTATAAGGATTTAGTGCAACTCGACTACGCAGGCAAACTCGCAGAGTCAGGCGCCAATTCACAGAACAGTGCGTTTGCAGGTCTCATCAAAAACACAATCTCCATTCCCGGGAAAATTACAGAATTTCATGCGGGAATTCCTGCGATTTCACCCCGGGATGATTCCACGCAAAATGACGTGTCATCCTTTGTCGCAAAGCAGTATGAACAAAACCCATACCCCCGGTGGCGTCATCTTGATCTTCCGGTTCTTGCGGAAAAACAACGCGCAATGGGTAGGGGAAGGAAAATACTGGTCGCAGGCTGTGGCACCGGGTATGAGCCTTTGAACCTGGCCGCATATTACCCTGAAGCCGATATTTTGGGAGTGGATCTTAGCATCCCCAGTCTTGCCTACGGCAAACAAAAAGCTGATGAGTTTGGTATTGGTAATGTCGAATTTAAGCAGGCGGATATTCTGGACGTCGAGGAACTGGGGCAGCAATTCGACCTGATTACCAGTTGCGGGGTTCTACACCATATGGAAGACCCGGTCGAGGGTTGGAGCAAGCTTCTCAATTGCCTGAGACCGGATGGCATGATGAAGGTTGCCTTATACAGTGAAATTGCCCGTGAATCTGTGGTTTTATGCAGAAACTGGATTGAAGAGCAGGGCTTTGCACCAACGCCAGAGGGGATCAGGGATTTTAGACAGGCGGTCATGGATCTGGATGATGCAAATCCCCTGAAGGAAATAATGAACTGGACTGATTTTTATTCGATGTCCATGTGCCGCGACCTGGTTTTTCATGTTCAGGAACATCGCGTTACGCTACCCTGGATTAAGTCCGCTCTGGACGAACTCGGCCTGTGTTGCCTGTCGATGAGAATCAGCAACCCTGTTTTCAGGAAAGAATATTTAGCGCAATATCCGCAAGATCCCGCCTTGAAAGACCTTGATGCTCTGAATGAGTATGAAAATAAAAATCCCAGGGTATTCAGGGATATGTACCAGTTTTGGTGTTGTAGAAAGGATAGCGTTACCGTTCAAAGACCGCCTGCATGGTTCTACACCATTGGTCTTTCATAATACGTGCTGGTTACTGGTTGAATGACCCCGGCCATGGTGGCGGGTGCTTGCCAATTGTGCACCACGGCCGGGGGTGTAAATATCAGATCAGTGATTAACCGTCACAGTCTCTTGTTCCACGTCCGCGTCCATAGCCACGGTCCATGCCCATATCTTTGAGTGTCTGTCTCATTTGTTCACGTTCCTGCATCTGCTCTTCCATAAGGGCCTGCTGCTCAGACGTGAGCACTGACATGATTGCTGCATGAGTGATTTCACGGTTTTCCATGGCAATCGTCCGTGACCTTTCCCGCTCTTCATTACGTACCATCTCCGCATCCTCAAGAATGACAGTAATGGCCGCAACCTGTTCATCGTCGAGCCCGAGACGTTCGGTAAGGCGTTCAACCTTACTGACACTGTTGCGGTCCCGGAAGTTACCCGGATTGTCTGTTCCATCCTGAGCTGAGTTTGGTCCGCCCTGACCTGGACCCTGACCACCATTCTGTTGTGCAATGGCCATGCCGGAAGTGAGTAAAAGTACGAGTGCAATCAATAAAGTCTTTTTCATAATCTTTCCTTGTTTGGTTTGCCTGATTCCCGGAATTCATTTCTTTATCCGGACGTTTTTGACAGCCTCCACATTAGTCTTCGAATTCGAATCAAATTTGAAGAAAATAAGGAGATTGAAGCGAAGCAGTTGTCCGGGAATCAAGGGTGGTGCAGGATATGGCTGTGTTAGGGACAATTTGATGCAACTGAAGCTCATCCATAAACTGCTGATCGCGATGTTTACCTGTGCCGCTCTTGTGCTGGTGCTCAACACGCTTGTTACGCGCGCCAGTATTGGCCGTGGTTTTGTAGATTTTCTGCAGCACCAGGAACGCAGTCAGGTGGAGCTGGTGATTCCCGAACTGGTCAATTTTTACCATGAACACGGCAATTGGGATTTACTGTCAAGTAATCCGCGTGAGTTTCATAGCATCATATTCAATGCATTGTTGCAGGCTTCTGAAGCCCGTCTTGAGTTTGGGTCTCAAAGACAAGGTCGACAGTCACGTGGCAGACCCCGGGGGCCGGAATTTCAGGGTAGGGGTGGCAGACCAGGACCGCTCGGGCGAAACGGTCTTCCTCAACGTATATTTCTTCTCGGGGCTGACTTTTCCCGGGTCAGTGGCGCTGTGCCACCGGACTTTCTCAAAGATGAACTCCTGGCGATCAATGTCGATGGTAACGATGTCGGTTGGCTTGGTTTTGCGATGATTCGTGGTATCGAGTTACCCGCAGAAGAAGCGTTTATCAATCAATTACGCAATAACCTTCTGATCGGCCTGGGCCTGGGCCTAATCGTGGCCGGGCTATTGGCATGGCTGCTCGCACGGCATTTGAGCAAGCCGGTCACCGAGGTCACGCAAGGTATCCGTGCACTGGCTGCGGGTAATTATGCTACTAAGCTGAACACCGGCGGCAGTGATGAAATCGCGAAGCTTGGTGATGACGTCAACCGCCTGTCGGATGCACTGAGCGAGCATGAGACCGCTCGCAAACGCTGGGTTTCGGATATGGCTCACGAACTGCGGACACCGCTGGCTATTATTTCCGGTGAACTTGAAGCCATGAGTGATGGTGTGCGTCCGTTGAATAAAGAACAACTGGAATCGGTGCGTGATGAAGTCAAACACCTTTCTGTCCTGATTGACGACTTGCATAACCTGGCATTGACCGACACCGGGGCATTGGCCTACAAGATGCAGGCCGTGGATTTTGATGAACTGGTACAAATGACTACAGAATCCTTCAGAGTTCGCGCCAGCAGTAAAGGGCTTGATCTCAGTTATGCAGGTCCAGGTCAGGGCATCATGCTGCAGGGTGATGAGCGACGCCTGGGACAATTATTGCGTAACCTGCTGGATAATGCTGTTCGTTATACAGATGCGGGTGGTCAGATATCCATTCAGCTCGGTAAAAGGAATCATCTGGCAAAACTCACCATTGGTGATACGGCACCTGGTGCCAGCGCCGCGGAGTGCGGGCATCTGTTTGAACGGCTCTACCGGATGGAAGGCAGTCGCAACCGAAATTCCGGTGGTAGCGGTCTGGGCCTCGC
>JAOUCZ010000284.1 GCA_029859505.1 Lysobacterales bacterium
AAAAGCAATGCGTCTGCACCCATAACCTCCGGCAATTTGGAGTTGGGAATGATGATTAACGAATCCACGTGTTTACTGAGCTCTTCAATACCCTGCTCGGCAATCGTCATGCGGCGTTTTGCTTCAAAATGGAAAGGCTTGGTTACCACCGCAACGGTCAATATGCCCAGTTCTTTTGCAGCCTGCGCAATAACCGGCGCTGCACCGGTTCCGGTGCCTCCACCCATGCCGGCTGTGATAAATACCATGTCCGCCCCGGCTATCATCTCCGTAATCCGGTCGCGGTCTTCCAGCGCTGCCTGACGGCCAACCTCGGGGTTTGCGCCTGCACCCAGGCCCTTGGTGACACTTGAGCCTATTTGTAGCAGCGTTCGACCCTTGAACTGCCTCAGAGCCTGGGCATCTGTGTTGGCGGCGATAAACTCAACGCCATCGATACCCGCATCTATCATCTGTGATACGGCGTTACCGCCGCCCCCGCCTACGCCAATGACTTTTATTTCAGCACTGGGTGTGTAGTTTTCCACCAATTCAAACATTTTTTATATCTCCTCTCGCTCGCCGTAAAAATTATCCGTTAAACACCGGCTGATCGCTTGAAACGATTCTGTTGTTAGCTGTTACCGGGCAAACGAATGCCTTTATTAATTAAACTTTACGGATTGGGTTCATCACCCGCCCCACCTTAAAATTCTCCTCGAAACCAACTCTGAATCCTTGATAACAAAGATTCACTACCACCGGACATTGACGTCTTACGACTGCTGTCCGCCTGGCTGCCATACAAAAGCAACCCAACACCGGTTGCATGTACCGGGTTTGAAACCACATCTGATAGCCCGGTTACGTATTGCGGTGTGGCTAGCCTGACCGGCATATGAAAAATTTCCTCCGCCAGGTCAACCGCACCTTCCATCTTCGCTGCACCACCGGTCAGCACCATGCCTGATGCCACCACGTTTTCGAATCCGCTGCGCCGTAACTCACTCAAAATCAGGGAATACAACTCCCGGTATCGTGCTTCAACCACCTGTGCCAGCGTTTGCCGTGCAAGCTGGCGGGATGTCCGGTCACCGACACTGGGCACGCGGATGCTTTCATCACTGCCTGCCAGTTGCTCAAGTGCACAGGCATATTTGATCTTTATATCTTCGGCATGTTGAGTGGGTGTACGCAGCGCGACCGCAATGTCGTTGGTCACCTGGTCACCTGCAATTGGAATACATGCCGTATGCCGGATCGCGCCATCCGAGAAAACTGCGATGTCGGTTGTACCGGCACCAATATCCACCAGGCACACGCCCAGCGCTTTTTCGTCCTCGCTCAAGGCTGCATAACTGGCTGCTAACGGCTGCATGATTAATTCGTCCACGGCGAGTCCGCAACGGGCGATGCATTTACCAAGGTTCTGCGTGGCACTCAGGGCTGCTGTCACCACGTGTACATGTGCTTCGAGCCGAACACCGGCCATTCCAATGGGTTGACGGATACCATCCTGATTGTCGAGCACATATTCCTGTGGCAATACATGCAGTATCTTCTGATCCGCTGCCACCGGCACCGCGCGGGCGGCTTCCAGGACCCGTTCAACATCCCCCTCGGAGACTTCCCTGTCCTTGATTGCTACCGTGCCATCAGAATTCATACTGCGGATATGGTTACCCGAGATACCCGCAAATACCGAATGAATCTCACAACCCGCCATTAATTCAGCTTCCTCGACAGCGCGCTGTATCGCCTGCTCAGTCGAGGTCATATCAACAACCACACCGCGCCTTAATCCACGTGAAGGATGGGAACCTAACCCGATCACTTCCACAGACCCGTCAGTTTGCAACTCCCCAACAATCGCAACGATCTTGGATGTTCCGATATCCAGTCCTACGACCAGTGATTTTTCAGCTTTTTTCGCCATATTCCCCTGCTATAACATCTATGTTTTGTGGCCATAACACGGCAAAACCGTTGGTGTACCTGAGGTCTAAACCTACAGGCGGCACCGCTTGTCCCTGCATGAGTCCTGTCCATGTGGATACCAGCATGTCCAGGTTTTTAAATATTTCACCTTTTCCAAATTTAACTTCGGTACCACCACTCAAACGTGCTGACCAGGAACCACGCGGATCAAGGGTCAAACGTTCCACCCGTTGACCAATGGCCTCAAGCTTGTCATCGAATTTTTTCCAATTCTCAAAAACGAGATTCAATTGGGCCTGTGGTCCTTCCAACCATGGCAAACCCTGAATTTCGTTTGCCGAAGGCACTGTAAATGGTTGCCCGTTGGCATCCAGCAAGTAGCCATCAACCCAGTGGACAACCGGTGTATGCTCATGAATCGTCGCCTGCACAGTATCCGGCCAGGTTTTCTGAACCGTCACACGTGCCACCCAGGGCATGGAGCTGGCGGTCTCACGCATGACACGCGTGTTGACCGTAAAAAAGCTGCCGCTGACCAATGGTGTAAGCCTGGCCCGCACCTGTTCCGCGCTGACCCTTTCAAACGGCCCGTCTACCTCAAGCCAGCGAATTGGCCAGCGTTCCTGTGCAATCATGCCGTTGTAGACCCACGCTACACCTGCCGCTGCTAACACAAACAGCAACAAGGTCATGAAGGCACCGGCACTGAAGCCCTGGTTCCCGTGTCTCATGGCCTGTTTTTTAAGGGAACTCACAGGCTGCTCTCCAGAATTCGCCAAACCAGCTCATCAAAACCAATGCCAATCTGGGCAGCCGCCTGTGGAACCAGGCTATGGGCGGTCATACCTGGTGTCGTATTGGCTTCAAGAAACCAGGCTTTCCCCGCATCATCGATAATTAGATCAACCCGGCCCCAGCCTGAGCACTCGAGGGCATGAAATGCTTCCAATGACAGGTCTTGCATTGCCTTTTCTACATCCTCGGATAGGCCACAGGGGCAAAAATACCGGGTATCGTCAGACTCGTACTTGGCCTCGTAATCGTAAAAACTGTTGGGTGTTTCGATGTGAATCAGGGGCAGCACCAGGTCGCCGATAACACCCGCAAAGTATTCATTACCTGTTACCGCAGGTTCTACGATGACGTTATCATCGTATTTGCGAGCCAGCGCAATGGCTGCCGGCATGTCTTCCAGTTGTTCTACTTTTGAGATTCCGATACTGGAACCCAGGCCCGCTGGTTTTACAAACAACGGCAGTCCCCACTCTTCAATCATTTCATCTGCCAATAACCCGCCCTTCCTGAGAAGAACAAACGGCGGTGTATTGATACCCTGTTGCTCCCAGATCCACTTGGACCGGACTTTATCCATACTCACAGCTGAACCAAGCAAGCCCGTGCCGGTGATCGGGACATCCATCAACTGCAGTGCGCCCTGAATCGCACCATCTTCACCACCCGGACCATGCATCAGGTTAAAAACCCGATCGATACGACCGGCACTGATGGCTTTGAACAGGTCGGCACTGCCATCGAACATCTCGGCCTTGATATTTTTTCTCTGAAGGGCTGCGAATACCGCACTTCCACCGTTAAGTGAAACCTCGCGTTCGGCACTATCACCACCCATCAGCAGACCCACGCTGCCAAAGTCGCGCGGATCAGTGATTTTCATTGCCGGGATCCGGTTCATGCCGCCTTCCCCAGGTCAAAACCCGAATCCCGCAGCTCATGTGCAACCTGCTCTATGCTTCCAGCACCCATCAGTAGTACCAGGTCACCGTCCTGTAACAACGCCGGCAACGATGTGGGTAATTCTTCAACTTCATGAATAAGTACCGGATCAACCTTGCAACGAACACGAATCGACTTGCAAAGCGCGGCACTGTCGATGCCCTCTATGCCGGGCTCTCCAGCTGAGTAGATATCGGTTAACACGACAATATCCGCTTCTGACAAGACGCGGCTGAACTCGTCAAACAGACTCGCCGTGCGTGTATAACGGTGTGGTTGGAATACGGCCACGATTCGCTTTTCAGGCCAGCCACTGCGGGCGGCGGCAATGGTTACTTCAAGTTCAGATGGGTGATGACCGTAATCCTCAATCACATGAACTGTGCCTTTGCCAAACAGCAGATCACCAACTTCTGCAAATCGACGGCCAACACCTTTGAACTCGCGAAGACAATCAACCACCGTGCTAACCTCAATACCGATTTCCCAGGCCACCGCTATAGCACCCAGTGCATTACGAACGTTGTGTAATCCCGGCAGATTGATGCTGACCTCGATGGGCTCTGCAGGTTGTGGCAAGTGGACGTTAAAGACCATGTTCCGCCCGTTCTGACGGATATCCGTTGCGCGTATATCAGCAGATTCAGAAAGACCGAAAGTCACCACGGCACGACCGATATCCGGGATTAACGCTTTTACCTCGGGGTCATCAACACACAATATGGCCGCACCATAAAATGGCAAGTGATGCAGAAACTCAACGAAGGCCATTTTCAGGTTTTCAAAACTGTTTTTGTAATTTTCAAGATGGTCGCGGTCTATATTGGTCACCAGTGCTATCACCGGTTGCAGCAATAAGAATGAACCATCGCTTTCGTCTGCTTCGGCCAACAGGAACTCACCCTGCCCCAACCTCGCATTGCTACCCCAGGCATTTACCACGCCACCGATGACAAAGGTCGGATCCATACCCGCCTCGGCCAACAGACTGGCAGTCAGACTGGTTGTAGTTGTCTTG
>JAOUCZ010000063.1 GCA_029859505.1 Lysobacterales bacterium
ATATTCAGTTACTTCGGTATCACCGCAGCTGCCGGTGTTGTCGTCAACGACAACCTGGTACTGATGGATTATTGCAACCGGCTTAAAGCCCAGGGCATGAGTGCCAGGGACGCTATCATAGAAGCGGGTGTGACTCGTTTCAGACCCATCCTGCTGACCTCGGTCACCACCATTGTCGGCCTGACGCCAATGATGCTTGAACGGTCCATACAGGCGGCATTCCTGAAACCGGTTGTCGTTTCATTGGCCTTCGGTGTTTTCTGTGCCTTCTTTGTAACCCTGCTGATGGTGCCTTCCCTATATGGCATCGGTCTGGATATCGGTGAGTTTTTTGGTCGAATGAAAGGTCGGATCAACCGAAAACTGCACCGCGAAACACCGGCTAAAGCTGAAAACGCTATTACATAGAAACATTGGAGTTAGCCAGAGGCATCGTCATTCCCGCGAAAGCGGGAACCTGTTCGGGAAAGTTCGGTGCTAAATTGGACAGATCCCCGCTTTCGCGGGGATGACGGTGCCAAAACCTGGTTTGGTGCCAGGTTGAACTGGTTAAAAACGTACCTGTGTTTACCAGATCGCTTGCAACCGCCCTTCTTTCAACCTGCTGTCAAACTCTCTGAGCGGCCTTGTGCCCTTATCGATACACTCACCGCTTGATACGTCAAAAGCCCATTGATGCTTGGGGCAGGTCAATTGCTTGCCGGACAGGGCCAGGTGCGGGATATCGGTTACCTGGTGGGGGCAACGGCTGTCATAGACTTTGCAGGTTTCATCTGAACGGTAGATAAAAACGTTTCTACCATCGCAATCATCCACGTAGGTGATCTCTTCATCCGCAACCTCACTCCAGTCGATCAGGTCATGCCACCGGGGTTCAGCATCTAGCGACTCAACGCGAAATTCGGGGATATCCATATCCAGGATGATATCTACTGCCCAAACGATCTTGGCCAGACCCAGGGTCGGGAATGCCATTAAAATCGCATCCAGGATTTCATTAGGGCTCGCACCATCGCGGATGGCCCGCGGCAGATACTGCCGTAAGCCACGCTCGGTCTGGCTGTCGATCTTGGTAATGACCGAAATCAAAGAACGGGTTTTGGGGTCGAGATGTTTGCCTGCGTCTTTCAAAAAACTGAAGTAGGCGCTCATTGCGTCCGGTCTGGCTTTAATCAGGTAACTCAGTGCTTTGCTCATATTCAATCACCTTTTGGTCTGTTGGCGAACCAGGACAGCTTGCCTCTCAGGGTTACCACGCTGCCCACGATAATCAATGCCGGGCTTTTGATGCCCGCCTCCAAGGCCTTTTCCTGCAGGGATTCAAGGGTTCCCATGATGACCCGCTGACCTGCCCGGGTACCATTTTCGATAATCGCCGCCGGTGTCGCTGGATCTGCCCCATGGCTTAAAAAGCCGTTGGTAATCGCATCAAGCGATGACAATCCCATGTAAAGCACAACCGTCTGGCGAGGCTGAATCAGACTCTCCCAGTTCAGGTTGAGCTTTCCGTCTCTTTCATGACCGGTCACAAAAACACAGGCCTGTGCATGGTCACGGTGGGTCAACGGAATACCTGCATAGGCGGCACAACCATTGGCAGCTGTCACACCCGGTACAACCTGGAAGGCTATGCCGTGATCCGACAGTGCTTCGATTTCCTCTCCGCCCCGTCCGAATACAAAGGGATCACCCCCTTTCAGCCGCAGTACACGCTTTCCCTGCTGCGCAAGGTCAATCAACATATTACTGATCTCGTCCTGCGACACGGTGTGGTTGTTCTTGAGTTTCCCCACGTAAATACGCCGGGCATCCCGACGTACCAGGTTGAGTATCCCCTCACCGATCAAGCGGTCATACAGAACCACGTCTGTCTGCTGCATCAGGCGTAGTGCCTTAAATGTCAAAAGGTCGGGGTCACCCGGGCCCGTACCGACCAGGTAAACCTCACCTTTTGGTGGTTGATCACCGGCAACCGAAGCCTCCTCCAGCTGATTCTCCATGAGGGTTTCGGCCTGCTCAAACTGGCTGGAAAAAAGATGTTCTGCAACCGGGCCCGATACCAGGTCTTCCCAGAATCTCCGCCGCCGGGTCAGATTGGGAATAAGCTTTTTTATCCTGTCGCGGTAACTTCCGGCAAATTCTGCCAAGCGGCCGTAAGCGGCCGGTATTGTCGTTTCAAAACGGGCTTTGAGCATTCTCACCAGCAAGGGCGAGGAGCCACCGCTGGAAATTGCAATTAACAACGGCGACCGGTCAACAATGGCCGGCATGATGAAGTCACAATCCTCCGTATTGTCGCTGACGTTGACCATGATGCCTGCTTCTGCGGCAAGCTCGCGCAGGGCCTGGTTAACCCGGTCATCATTGGAACACCCAAAAACGATCACACAATCCTTCAGGTCAGTCGCAGTCAATTCGGTCGACTGGTAGTTAAATTCGAAGCTCTTGGCAAGGTTTGACAACTCTTCACCAAGTTGGGGTGCAACGATGGTCAGATCAGATCCGGCACGTATTAACAGGTCCGCCTTGCGAGCTGCTGACACACCATTACCGACGATCAGGGTTCGTTTTCCATTGAGGTCCAGGAAAATAGGGAGATGATCCATCTTGTGTCCTTTGTTACTTCCGAGAAACCCAGTCAGTCATGGCAGCACCCCAATGAGAGGCAGTGTCTTCATCAACGTCCATCACGGTAAAGCGATTGCCTTCACGTATGTGAATACGCAACACCTTCATACCATTTTCGTAGGCGACGTTTTCCAGGGTGACCTCTTTTCCATAAGGTGCAGTGAAGTGGTCCAGCCTGGTTACCTTGGAGTCGATCATTTGCCGCCCTTTCCAAATGCCACTTCCAGTTTCCACTCCCAGTTGCGCGGTGTATCGCGGTAATCGGGCTTGATATCAAAATTAAGAAATATCATGTTCTCCGAAGTCATCGCCTGGACCTTGTCGAGCAATTGTTGAAACGAATTGACTTCGGGATGCTGGATAATGATATCGCTGAGCTTTACTTCAATGGCTTCCATGGGATTTATCCTCAGCCGGATACGCTCAAGAGCTCTCCGGTCTATTCATGAATTCATATTATATTGTACGACTATTGTGTCCTGATGCGATCGAAAAAACGGGCACGATAAAGAAGGCGTTGCTGCCCCGGTCCATCATTGAATTCTGTCCGGTTGTGTAAAATATTATTGGAGATCAAGCCCTCACCCGCTTTTAGGCGGTAGTGAAAAACCGGACCATTGGGATCTTCAAGCAATTGGGTCAAACACTCACGCGCAGCCGTTGTTAAGGCATCATCGCGCCACTGGATGTTCCTCTTACGGGCACTGTAGCGCATATGTATTTCGCCGCTGAGCGCATACGAGAAAACCGGTCCGCTCACAGCAGCGCGGATTTCACCTAGCGCATCCCGGTTTGCCGGAATTGTCATGCATTCAGGATGTTCAAATGCGGTGATGAACCGGGGGTCTTCGTCACGCAGGTGAATGTACGCCAATTCCGGATCAAGCAAAGCGTTCTCTCCACCGGTCGCGGCACTTCGCGCGCAATGCAAAATAACCGCATTAATCTGTCTTTCCTTGTCATTATAATAACCATCGGTATGCCAACTCAGGCTGCGACTGGAGTAAGGCACGTAAGTGGTACGGACACCTTCAGATGCCACCGCTAACTCAGAAACGCCATCTGCATTGGCGCAGAGGTGGTGATCGAGCCGGGTTAAACCAAACCCCGAGGCAAACGTGGCGACAGCGGCGCGATCAACAGCGGCGTTCCTGCAATGATAAATGGCCATGTTTGCCCGTTTACAAGCCGTTATAAGCGCTGCCTTCTGCCGCGCTGTCACATTGAGCAGAGAGTCGACCTGAACACGAATTTCTTCGACGTTTTGCGGGTACGATCGGAGCCTTTTTTTCCTCCATTCCCGGTAACAGGTTTCGTCTTGTAAAAAGCCACCTTTGTCACCTGAAATCTTCACTGTAATAAATCCCGCTGGAATTAAAATTGAATTTCTTATATCATGAATTTCTAATATAGCCAAATCTTCTGAGTTCGAAATTCGAATTCGAAGGAATATATTGCGCTGTTTCACAGCCTTTTTTTGCATTTTTGGCTATACTCAAGGTATGCGTCTGTTAGTAAACCCGGCGTTGATAAATCTAACAGATTACGCATTCTTTTCTGCGGATTTATTGGAGCTGTCATGACGAAGAAAACCCACCCCTCCCCGTTACTAGACGAACTCAAAAGCGGTCCATGGCCAAGCTTTGTTGATGGACTTCAACGACTGGCTGAGGACGATGACAAACCAAACTCTGACATGATGAAAGACTTGGTGGGTCAGCTTGAGCACTCCTATGAAACCCGCAAAGGTTACTGGAAAGGCGGCACGGTAAGCGTGTTTGGTTATGGTGGTGGAATTATCCCGCGCTTTTCCGAGGTAGCAGAGAAGTTTCCCGAGTCTTCCGAATTCCACACACTGCGTGTTCAGCCCCCCGCCGGTATGCATTATTCAACCAAGTTATTACGCGACATGTGTGATATCTGGGAAGAACACGGCTCCGGTCTGATTGCTTTGCATGGCCAGTCCGGCGACATCATGTTCCAGGGCTGCACCACTGAAAAGGTACAGCCCGCTTTCGATGAGCTCAACAAGATAGGACTGGACCTGGGTGGTGCAGGACCTGCCCTGCGCACTTCCATGAGTTGTGTCGGCCATGCACGTTGTGAACAGTCATGTTATGACGAAGTTCGCGCACACCGCGAAATCATCAACGGCCTGCTCGATGAAATGCACCGGCCGGCGTTGCCCTACAAATTCAAGTTCAAGTTCTCCGGTTGTCCGAATGATTGCGTCAATGCAATTCACCGTGCCGACATGGCAGTTATCGGTACATGGCGTGACGATATGCAGGTTGACCAGGAAAAAGTTCAGGAGCATGTCGCCAAGGTTGGCCGCAAGCAGATGATCGACACGGTCGTCGCAATGTGCCCGACACGTGCGCTCAGCCTGAATGACGACGATACGCTGGATGTCGACAACAGGAGCTGTGTACGCTGCATGCATTGCATCAATGTCATGCCAAAAGCACTTTCACCAGGCAAGGATCGAGGTGTCACCATCCTGATGGGTGGTAAACGTTCACTGAAAATTGGTGACCAGATGGGTACGGTCATTCACCCGTTCCTGAAGCTCGAAACGGACGAAGATTTTGAAACGCTGGTTGAGTTTACTGAAGAGTGTATTGACTTCTTTGCAGAAAACGCCCTTGAGCATGAGCGTATCGGCGAAACCATTGATCGTATTGGTCTTGCCAACTTCCTTGAGGCAATGGATGTTCCGGTTGACCCCAACATGGTTAACCATCCACGAACAAGTTCCTATGTCCGCACCGATGACTGGGATGTAGAAGCTGCCAAGTGGTTTGAACACAAGAAGGCCAAAGCAGCAGCCAAATAAATAATCCGATACGTGCAATATGACACGTGAAAAATATTGTCAGTTTGAGGTATAAACGATGAATAATGCAGAAATGCCACGCAGACCCGATGAACACGGCGTTCCGGATCCTTTTCCATACATGCACCCGACACTGAGAGCCAACTATGGCAACTGGGATTGGCATGAAAGGCCACGTCCAGGCGTGTTGCATCACGTTGCCAAGAGTGGTGACGAAATCTGGACAGTCCGTGCCGGCACGCAGCGCCAGATGGATGTCGGTACCATCCGTAAACTATGTGAACTGGCCGACGAGTTTGCCGATGGCTTTATGCGTTTTACGACCCGCAGCAATGCCGAGTTCATGGTCACATCCGCAGATAAAACCGAACCGCTTATCGAAAAATTGAATGCAGCGGGTTTCCCGGTCGGTGGTACCGGCAATTCATTATCCATGATCTCCCATACCCAGGGTTGGTTGCACTGCGACATCCCGGGAACTGACGCGTCTGGCGTGGTCAAGTCATTGATGGATGAGCTGTATCACGAGTTTACCCATGAAGAAATGCCAAACCGGGTACGTATGACCACTTCATGTTGCCAGATCAACTGTGGCGGCCAGGGTGATATTGCGATCAATGTCCAGTACACAAAACCACCGAAGATCAACCATGACCTGGTGGCCAATGTCTGTGAACGCCCGGCGGTAGTGGCACGTTGCCCGGTGGCCGCTATCCGTCCTGCGATGGTGAACGGTAAACCCTCGCTGGAAGTCGACGAGAAGAAATGTATTTGCTGCGGTGCCTGTTACCCGCCCTGCCCGCCAATGCAGATCAACGGACCGGATTCGACCAAGCTTGCGATCTGGGTCGGTGGTAAACACTCAAATGCCCGCTCAAAACCGACTTTCCACAAACTGGTTGCCGCCAACCTGCCGAATAATCCGCCACGCTGGCCCGAGGTAGCAGATATCGTCAAACGGATTCTTTATGCCTACAAAGAAGACGGTCAAGCCTGGGAACGTTTGGGTGAGTGGATTGAACGTATTGGCTGGCCGCGATTTTTCGAGATGACTGACCTGGCCTTTACCAAACATCAAATTGATGACTGGCGCGGTGCGCGGAGCAGCCTGAATGCTTCAACGCATCTGCATTTCTGATAACGCTTTTAAAATGTGAATCCAGCATTATGAAAATTGGAATACTAGTCAATGAGGGGCCGTTTACACACCAGGCATCTGACAGCGCTTACCGTTTTGCGGAAGCTGCGATTGTCAGGGGGCATGAGGTTTCCCGTGTGTTCTTCTACAACGATGGTGTCTTCAACGCCAACAAGTTGTCAGAACCACAGACCGATGACCGCAACCTGGTCCAGTTATGGTCTGAGCTGGGTAAAGCCAACGGGATCGACCTGGTGGTCTGCATCGCTGCCGCGCTGCGTCGCGGAATCAAGGAAGAAGTCCTGAAAGATGGATTTCGTATTTCCGGCCTCGGCCAACTGGTTGAAGCAGGTATCGAAAACGACCGCCTGGTCGTATTTGGCGATTGAAGGAACACTAGAATGGAACCATGGGAAGAAGAAGGACCCGAAGTCGTTAAACGCTTCATGTATGTCAACCGCAAAGCACCCTACGGCACGATCTACGCGCTGGAGTGCCTTGAGGTTGTATTGATTGCCGCTGCATTTGATCAGGATGTCAGCGTTGTTTTTGTCGACGATGGCGTTTGCCAGCTGAAAAAGAATCAGGATACGGCCGCCATTGGCATGAAGAATTTTTCGAATACATACAGGGCACTCGATGATTATGACGTGGAGAAAATTTACGTCGAGAAGGAGTCGCTTGAAGAACGCGGACTCAGCGCCGAGGATTTGATCATCCCGGTCGAAGTGGTCGCAGCTGGTAATTTGCGCGAGATCATGGCGCAACAGGACGTAGTGATAAGCTCATGAGTAAGATGCTGCATTTGATTAATAAGTCTCCATTTGACAGAAACAATCTTGATAGCTGTCTGCGCCTGGCAGCAGCCGGGAGTTCAGTTCTCCTGATAGAGGACGGCGTTTACGGCGCGATGAGCAAGGCTTCCTCTGCCGGTGCTGTCAGCAAGCGCATGGAAGATTTGACTTTTTATGTTCTCGGTCCTGACGTTTCTGCGCGGGGCCTGGACGACACGCCTTTAATCGATGGCATCAATGTTGTTGATTATGGTGGTTTTGTGGATTTGGTGGCTGAGCATGATGTTGCCCAGTCCTGGTTATAGACTGATTTTTTAAAAAGGAAAAAGTAAATCATGGCATATGAACTCAACGGCGTTTCCTATGAAGCCGACGAAGAAGGTTACCTGGTTGACCTCAGCGCCTGGAGCAAAGAACTGGCAGAGCTGATTGCACAGGACGAAAATATCGAAATGAACGATGATGCCTGGGAAGTGGTGAATTTCCTGCGCAACTACTACGAAGAATATCAAATTGCTCCGGCAGTTCGGGTTCTGACCAAGGCTGTAAAGAAGAGCCTGGGACCTGAAAAAGGTAACAGCAAGTATCTGTACGAATTATTCCCGTACGGCCCAGCCAAACAAGCCTGCAAAATCGCCGGTTTGCCAAAACCAACGGGTTGTATCTAGTTCAAACTGTGGATTGGCACAAGGCGTGCTGATCCGCTAAAACAGAGGGTAAGGGCTTGTTATTGAGCACGATCTTTGCTGTATTATTTTACCTGGCGACGGCATTTCTTGTCGTCGGCCTGGCCTATAAAATCCGGCTCTACGCGCGTACCCCTGCACCCTTAAAGATACCCACAACACCCGCCCCGGTTACACAGACTGGCGTGGTCCTGCGCATGTTCAGGGAAGTGGCTTTTTTCGAAAGCCTGTTCAAATCCAATAAATGGACCTGGCTGTTCGGCTGGGTGTTTCATTTCGCCATGCTATTGGTCGTACTGCGTCACCTCAGGTATTTCACCGAGCCGGTCTGGTCCTGGGTGAACCTGATTCAACCCTTTGGCAAGTATGCCGGTTTCGCGATGCTGGCAGGTCTTCTCGCGCTATGGGCCCGGCGCTTCCTGGTTGAACGTGTCCGTTATATTTCCGGCCCATCCGATCACCTGATGCTGATGTTGCTGGTCGGCATTGCCGCAAGCGGCTTGATGATGAAGTACGTAGTGCATACCGACATCGTTGCATTGAAAGCATTCGCGCTCGGATTGATCTACTTCAACTGGCAACCCCTGCCGGCAGACCCCGTGTTGATTTTGCACCTGTCACTGGTACTGATATTGATGTTTGTATTCCCGATTTCAAAATTGCTGCATGCTCCCGGGGTATTTTTTAGCCCGAGCAGAAACCAGGTCGATAACCCGCGTGAGAAAAGACACCTTGCACCATGGGCAGCTGCGTTGGATTCAGAACCCAACGGGGGCGAATAGGTAATGGCCGATTACGAAACAATTCCGATTAACACCTTGTTCGAGATTCCAAAACTCAACCCCGGTGTGATGAAAGAGTCGTCACCGTTTGTCGCGGCACCGGCACACCAGGAAGCACTTGGATTTCCCGGTGAGCTGGTTGATAACTGGCAGGAAAAAGCCATCGAAAAGCTGGGGGAGCTGCTTGAAAAGTCACGTGCTCTGCGCGTGTATATGGATGGTTGCGTCAAATGCGGCGCTTGTACCGATAAGTGTCATTATTTTCTTGGCACCGGTGACCCGAAAAACATGCCGGTCGCCCGCCAGGACCTTTTACGCAAGATTTACCGCCGTTACTTTACATTTTCCGGTAAGTATTTCCCGAAACTTGTGGGCGCCGAGGATTTGACCAAAGAAGTACTGGACGATTGGTACAGCTATTTTCACCAGTGCTCCCAGTGCCGCCGTTGTTCTGTCTATTGCCCATATGGTATCGATACCGCAGAAATCTCCATGGCCGCACGCGAGATCATGGATCACATCGGCAAAGGACAGAAATACTGCAATGAAATTCTTGGCAAGGTCCACAAGATCGGCAACAACCTTGGCCTGCCCGAAAAGGCACTGATCAACACACTGGAAGACCTCGAGGAAGATATCGAGGACGAAACCGGCGTCAAGGTCAGGATACCGGTCAACGAAAAAGGTGCCGACATTCTGCTGGTAACACCCAGCGCTGATTTTTTTGCGGAACCCCACATCGACGGATTGATCGGCTATGCCAAGGTATTTCACCAGGCTGGTGCCAGCTGGACCGTCAGCTCATATGCTTCTGAAGCAGCCAACTTCGCCATGTTCATCGGCTCGTATGAGCAGATGAAACTGGTTGCTGAACGCATAAGGAAAGCGGCGCAAGACCTGGGGGTCAAACGAATCATATTCGGGGAATGCGGACATGCGTGGCGTGTTGCCTACAGTTTTATGAATACGCTGGCCGGCCCCTTTGATTTCCTTGACCCGGCTTACCCGGTGCCGCAACACATCTGTGAGTACACCTGGGATCTGATCCAGAAAGATAAGCTGACCCTGGATAAATCCGCCAACGATCACATGACACTGACGTTTCATGATTCCTGCAACGTTGCGCGTGGTTCACGCATGGGTGACACCCCGGGCGGGCAATTTGAAATCCCCCGGGCAATCATCAAAGCCGTATGTAATAACTTTGTCGATATGGCCCCCGATACTATTAAAGAGGGCACGTTCTGCTGTGGCGGTGGTGGCGGCCTGCTGACCGATGACCTGATGGAAATCAGAACCAAGGGTGCATCACCCCGGATGACGGCCTTGCAGGAGGTTGTAAAGGATAGTGGTGTCACCCACATGGCAGCGATCTGTGCGATCTGCAAGACGCAGTTTGCCAAGATCATGCCGACCTACGGCATTGGCATGGACAGAATTGTCAGTCTGCATCAACTGGTGTCGAACGCCATTGTTCTGGATGTGCCGCCAGAGGATGAAGTTGAAGCTGAAACAAATGAGGATGTGGCCACCGCTTGACAGGCCATCAATGATTAATACCAAGCGCGGAAGCTGCGCAGGAAGATAACGCAATGAATGAAAAACTTCTTACTAAACGCCGATATAAAGACGGCGACAACAAACATCGTCCCTGGGTGGAAGAAATCTTCATAGCCGACACTTCGCACAAGTGCCCGACCTATGTTCACCGTGCCCCGCCATGCCAGGGCAGTTGCCCATCGGGCGAGGATATCCGTGGCTGGTTGAATATTGTGCGCGGTATTGAAAAGCCGCCCACAGACAAGGCCTGGCAGGAATATGCTTTCAACCGTGTTACAGATGCCAACCCGTTCCCCGCCATCATGGGCAGGGTCTGTCCGGCACCCTGTGAAGACGGCTGCAACCGCAACGAGGTCGAAGATCATGTCGGTATCAATGCGGTTGAGCAGTTTATCGGTGACTACGGTCTGGAACACGAACTGAAACTGCATCAACCGGGCCCTGACACGGGTAAAAAAGTGGCGATCATCGGCAGTGGTGTCGCCGGTCTGGCCTGTGCCTATCATCTACGCCGCAAGGGGCATGCCTGCACGGTATTTGAAAGACAGGAAAAACTGGGCGGTATGATGCGTTATGGTATCCCCGGCTACCGGGTTCCGGACGAAGTCCTCGATGGCGAAATTCAACGCATATTGGACCTTGGTGTTGAAGTTCGCAACAACACCAAGATTGGAGAAGATATCCCATTCAGTGACCTGCGCGGTGAGTTTGACGCCGTGTTTATCGCCCTGGGTGCTCAATCCGGCATGGCCCTGCCTGTCCCGGGAGGAGATGCGCCCAATGTCATCAGTGGTGTGGCTTTTCTGCAGGCATTTAACGACGGCCGTCTCAAGCATACATCCGGAAAAGTACTGGTTGTCGGCGGCGGCGATACATCAATGGATGTGGCCGCAGTTGCCCGGCGTCTTGGTCATATTGAACATAAGCGTGAACACGACAGACCTGAAAACATCATCATGGGTTACATGGCTCACGATGTAGCCGGTGTTGCCCAGCGCCAGGGTGCCGATGTGACACTCATTTCCCGCGAATCTGCTGAAATCATGCCGGCCACCAAGATGGAAGTCGAACATGTGACCCAGGAAGGTGTGAAAATCAGACCCGGTCTGCTGCCTGTCGAAGTGCTGCTTGGCGATGATGGCAGGGCCACGGGCGTAAGGGTTATCAAAACCGACTGGAGCAGCGGCAAAATGGAAGTCGTTGAAGGCAGCGAAACTGATATCGAGTGCGAACTGCTGGTCTCTGCTATCGGGCAACGTGGTGATCTCAGTGGTTTTGAAGAACTGGACAGCGGACGAGGCTTGATCGATGCCGACGGTTTCTACCGGGTCAAGAATCACCCTGACCTGTTTGTCGGCGGCGATATTATCAGACCGCACCTTTTAACAACCGCCATAGGACAAGCTTCAATCGCCGCTGAAGGTGTCGACAAGTTCCTGTCAGGCGCTGAGCCTAAAAACCGGCCCCGGGTGGACGTGCACCACTTCCACCTGCTGGATAAATTACGGGAAACCGGTCTTGAGCCGGATGAGTACCCCAGTATTCAGGACAGCGGTACCGATACTGCCAATTATGCAATTCATAACTATGAGGACCGCTCATTTGTCGAAATAGCACCATCGGATGAGTTATTCCTTGCGCACTTCCCCTATGAAGCAAGAGTCAAACGTCAGGAGAGCACGATTACCGCCGACTCAGTACTTGGCTCCTTTGGTGAGCGTATTGAGGGTCTGACCGAAGAAGAGGCGCAGAAAGAAGCCAGCCGCTGCATGAGCTGCGGTATGTGTTTTGAATGTGATAATTGTGTCGTTTTCTGTCCGCAGGATGCCATTTTCCGTGTTAAGAAAACGGAGTCCACCATGGGTCGTTATGTGGATACTGATTACACAAAATGCATCGGTTGTCATATTTGCCAGGACGTTTGTCCGTCAGGCTACATCCAGATGGGGCTGGGAGAGTAAGCCATGAATTGGCGCCACATCTGCATCACCCTGCTGGCGGTTATGCTGATTGGCATAGGCAGCCCGGGTGCTGTGGTTTTTGCAGAGGAAGGCAACGCCGTCGGTAATTCCCTGCTGCCTTTCATTCCAATGGGCCGGGGTAATGCCTGCGTCGAAGACACCGACTTCATGCGGCGCAATCACATGGAACTCCTCAAGCACCAGCGCGATGAAACTGTGCTCGAAGGCACGCGCAGCGATCAGTACAGCCTCACGGAATGTTTGGACTGTCATGCAGTTGCCGGACCCGATGCAAATCCTGTCACATTTGCCGACTCCTCGCATTTTTGCCGTGCCTGTCACGATTTTGCCTCTGTCAGTATCGATTGTTTCCAATGCCATGCATCGCGCCCGGAAAGCGGCGCATTACCTGATGACCATCAATTCAGCGGCGCATTTCCAGGCACAACCAGGGTGAAGGGATCTGAGTGAACATATGAGCAGCAAAACAAAAGATAAAAAGATGACCGGCAATTCCGGTTTTGATCCAACCCGACGCAGTTTCCTGGCTGCGATGGCCACAGCAGCAGGTGTAACACTCGCGCCCGGGGTTGTTTTATACGGCATCAGCAGATCTTCATCCGCAAATGCTGCTGTTTCCAGCGAGGTACGCTGGGGTATGCTGATCGACCTTGGCCGCTGTGACAATGGCTGTGATGATTGTGTTTCCGCCTGTGCAAAAGAAAATGGCTTACGTGGTTTCGGCCGACCGGAAACCGATGCGCAGTGGATCAGGAAAGTCGATATAAAGAACCCGGAAACCGGCTACAGCAAGTCACTGCCGGTGATGTGCCAGCACTGTGAGAACCCACCTTGTGTGGATGTCTGCCCGACTGGCGCCTCCTTCAAACGCGCCGATGGAATCGTACTGGTTAATAAGCACACCTGCATCGGGTGCCGTTATTGCATGATGGCTTGCCCGTACAAGGCGAGATCATTTGTGCATGAAACGCTGGAAGACCAGAAGCCCCATGCACCGAGGGGTAAAGGCACAGTCGAAAGTTGCACCTTGTGTGTTCACCGTATCGATTCCGACCGCCAGCCGGCGTGTGTGGAAGCGTGCTCTGACACCGGTGGCGGAGCCATGCTTTTTGGTGACCTGAATGATCCTGAAAGTGAAATTTCTAAACGTGTCGCCAACTATGCATCACAACAGATTCGTGCAGACCTCGGTCTCAACCCCGGTGTACGTTACAGGAACCTTTAACAGAAGCCATCAACTGGAATCATGACGTGAAGCCAATCACATACAGCGAACTCAAAGGCAACAGCAAGCCGTTCTATGCCCTTGCTGCGATTCTTGCCGTGTTCATCCTGATTGCCCTGGCCTGCGCCTATTACATGGAACATTCAGGTCATCACGTGACCGGCATGACCAACCAGATTGTCTGGGGTATGCCGCATGTCTTTGCGATTTTCCTGATTGTGGCAGCCTCCGGCGCACTGAATGTTGCCTCAATCAGCACCGTATTTGGCAAACCCGTATACAAACCATTGGGACGACTTTCAGGGTTATTGGCTATCGCATTGCTGGTCGGGGGTCTGATTGTCCTGGTGCTCGACCTGGGCCGGCCCGACCGTCTGATCGTGGCGATGACCAGTTACAACTTCAAATCGATATTTGCCTGGAATATCTTCCTCTATGTCGGCTTCATGGTCGTGGTCGCCGCCTACCTGTGGGTGCAGATGGAACGGCGTATGAACGGCTACACCAAAACGGCGGGTATGCTGGCCTTTATCTGGCGCCTGGTACTGACCACTGGTACCGGGTCAATTTTTGGTTTTCTGGTGGCACGTGAAGCATACGATTCCGCGATCATGGCACCGTTGTTTATCGCCATGTCCTTCTCCTTTGGCCTGGCCGTTTACATTCTTATCCTGCTGGCTGCGTACCATGGCAGCGGCCGGGAAATTGGCAGCGTTGTCACGCGAAAACTCGGACGCCTGCTCGGCATCTTCATTGGCACCGTTCTTTTTTTCACCGCGATACAGCACCTGGCAAACTTGTATGCAGCGGAACATGGTGCGGTCGAGCGATTTATACTATTGGACGGCGGTATTTATACCCTGCTGTTCTGGGTCGGACAGGTTGTTGTAGGAGGCTTGATACCACTATTCCTGGTTTTCCGCCCAGCCACAAAAGGTGCCAGCCGTGACATTATCCTGGCGTCGATACTGGTCATACTTGGCGGTTTTGCACAGGTCTACGTGCTAGTCATTGGCGGCCAGGCCTTCCCGCTGAACCTGTTCCCGGGTATGGAGGTGTCTTCGAGCTTCCATGATGGAGTGGTCTCCGCCTATGCACCGAGTCTTCCGGAAATCGGTCTCGGTCTTGGCGGTGTTGCATTGGCAGGCCTGATTGTCCTTTTAGGTATCAAGGTGCTGCGTTTCCTGCCAGTTTCACTGGCCGATGCCGACATAGATCCTCACCACCAAGCAGCCAACAGCGGCTCATAGCACCCAACGCCTCAAGGGGCACACTCATATGGCCCATCTATACATCGCAGCCGCTCACAAATCCTCAGGCAAAACCACCTTGTCAGTGGGTCTTACTGCCGCCCTGGTGCAAACAGGCCAGGTAGTACAGACCTTCAAGAAAGGCCCTGATTATATCGACCCGCTGTGGCTGGCACGTGCCGCCCAACGACCCTGCTACAACCTGGATTTCTTCACCCAGACCCGCGAGGAGATCATCGACACCTTCACCTCTCGGCTGGATACGCCGGCCATTGGTCTGATCGAGGGTAATAAGGGTCTGTTCGATGGGGTTGACGTTGATGGTACGGACAGCAATGCCGCACTTGCAACGATTCTGGCAGCACCGGTTGTACTGGTAATCGACAGCAGTGGCATGACCAGGGGTATCGCCCCGCTCATCCGTGGTTATCTCGATTTTGATCCGAACGTGAATATCTGTGGGATCATACTCAACAAGGTTGGAGGTGCACGACATGAGG
>JAOUCZ010000285.1 GCA_029859505.1 Lysobacterales bacterium
CTCTTGGGGGGCCGTTGCGCAGGATGATAGGAGTAGCGCTGCAATTAAACAGGCGGTCAGCAGGGTTGAACGGTGTTTTTTTGTTGTGATTATCATTTATCAGCTTTGTGTGTTGGGGTAGTACATTATCAGAATCTGTTGCTGTTTGACTATCACTTACCCGAGGGGGGGTGGTGTCTTGTTGAATATATCCTGAGCATAAAAAAGGGCCGGCTAGGTGCCGGCCCTAAACATTCCCATAGATGGGAAGTGGGGGACTATTTAACTGCTTTGGCTACTGGCTTTTTGGCTACTTTCTTAGCCGCTGGCTTTTTAGCCGCCGGTTTTTTGGCAGCAGCCTTGGTTGTCTTTGCAGGCTTGTTCATTGCCGTAACCTTGGTGGCCAGGGTCTGAACACGCGCGGAAAGCTTGTTAACATCTTCAGCGGTAGGAACACCCAACTGACCAAGTACCCGTGCAACGCGCTCTTCAAAAATGTTTTCCAACTTGTCCCAGTTATCAACAGCCTGTTTGCGAACTGCACCAACCGTGGATTCCATTTCATTTTTGATACCGCCTACAGCAGACCCAACGTCAGTGCGGGTCTTCTTCTCAAGCTTTACACCTTCGTCAACCAGCTTTTCAAACAGTTTGTTTCCCTGTTCGAGTAACTTGCCGGTTTCAGCCTGTGCAACGGAAAATGCACCCAGACCAGCCAACCAGATTTCACGTGCCGAATCAACAACAGGTGCGGCGAAATCAGTTGCTACTGGTTTAGCCTGTACTTTCTTCTTCATAACTTTCTTTTTCAAAGTCTTCTTAGCCATTTCAAACTCCTTGCTCAAATGAGCATTCAATGTGTGATGTAGTAATGTTAAGTAAATTAATTAGAGCAAACACCCTAGAAACATTATTGTTTCCCAAAGGGTGGACATAATGCCCACCCCACGGGGGTCTTAACTGGTGGTTACTGGCTTGCTTGCCGGTTTCATTTTGCTAATGGCGTCAGCCGCCTTCTTTTTCTCAGCCACTGTCATTCTGGTTTCAGACTTGGGTACCAGCGGCTTTTTAACTGCTGATTTCCGTGCTGCTGGTTTTGCCTTTGGCTTAACTGCTGCACCTGCCTTAACCTGCTTTTCCAGTGCGGCCACTTGTGTGGAGAGTTTTTTCAACTCTACAGACAATTTGCTTATGTCATCTTTGCTTGGCAGTCCAAGACCACCCAGAACCTTTGTGACACGTGCTTCAACGACATCTTCCAGCTTGCCCCAGTTATCAGTAACCTGGCGGGATACACTCTGGAGATCGGAGTTGACCTTCTTGAGTTCCGCTGAAGTCGTGGACTCAATACCACTGACCAGACCCGAAACACGCTTTTCAAGCATTTTTTCCAGCTTGCCCAGGTTATCTGTCGCCTCGCGGGATACCTTCTGCACACTGTCAGCCAGTTTGCTCAGATCTTCTGCACCTGGAACATTCAGACTTTCAAGCGCATCAGAAACACGTTTCTCAAATATGCCTTCGAATTCTTTCCAGCTATTGGTAGCTTTGCGGGACATTTGTTGAACTCGCCCGGAGAGCTTGTTCAAATCCTTTGTTGTCGGGATACCAAGACGTTCGAGCGTATCCGATACCCGTACATCAAATACATTACCAAGGCTGTCCCAACCTTCATTGGCCTGCTGGCGTGCTACATCGATCTTTGTTTCGACTTCGCTCTTGATCTCATCAACCGTGGTTTCAACCAATTCGATCGAATCTTTCTCCACCTTGGCGCCTTCTGCAACCAGTTTGTCAAAGAGCTTGCCGCCCATGTCGATGAGTTTTTCACCTTCCTGTTGTACAACCGAAAATGCACCCAATCCTGCAAACCAGAGACCTTTTACCGGCTCCATAACGGGATCAGCGAGCTTGCTTATAGCCGGTTTCGCCTGTACTTTCTTTTTTAATGTCTTGCTAGCCATCTCGAACTCCTTTAGTTCAATAAGTATTGATGATTGATGGACAAATGTTAGGCTTAAAATTTAGAGTAAACACACTAGAAACACGCGAGCGGTGATACCTATGTCCAAATGGAGTAAATTTCCTCACGATAACTCTGCTTTTTTGTACAAAGACAGCAGTCTTGAAGACGCCTGGCCCACCCTGCATGCTGGGGATTGTGTTGAGTTTCCGGATGCTGACTGGGTAGAACGAACGCTGGAGGACGCCCCGGATGCCGCACCGGATTCTTTTGACGGTGATGTTGTGGCACTCGCGGAGAAAGTTCAGAACGCCTGGCGTTGTTTTCACTCTGGAGAATTTCAAAAAGCAGTCAAACTGTCTGAAGAATGTGGACTGCTGGCACACGCCCCTGCCAACAAGGCAACAGGAATTTATGCTACATACCTGGCGCCTGATAATGCAGCAGAGCAAGCCTGTTATCTGTCCGCTATTGAGCGGGCCGAGGCCGCTATTGAAGTGCTGCCTGACGATCCGAACAGCCATTATTTTCACTCATTCAATCTTGGCCGCTATAGCCAGAGCATTTCTATCGTCAAAGCTTTGAGCCAGGGTTTAGGCGGGAAAATTCAGAGCAGCCTGCAAAACGCTCTTGAATTGGAGCCCAATCATGCCGAGGCGCATACCGCGCTTGGTATGTACCATGCCGAGATCATCGACAAGGTTGGTAAAATGTTGGGAAAGATGACCTATGGTGCAAGTGCCGGCAAAGCACTGGAACTCTTCGATCGTGCGCTCGAGCTTACCCCGGAGTCACCCATTGCGCATATTGAATATGGTAACGGCCTCTATCTGTTATTCGGAGATGACCGGATTGATGAAGTTTCAGATTTGTATGTAAAGGCGAGTGAGTTACAGGCTCACGATGCTATGGAGAATCTGGATGTTGAGGCAGCCCTGGCAGAACTGGAGTAAAGCGCTGACTTGAGTTTTATGATTCTGGGGAATCTTCTTCCAATGCATTGTTGAGGAGCTGTTCTGCGGTCTTCCCGTCAGGCCTTCCTTCCAGTGGTAGCATCATACCCAGGTAGAGGAGTTTTTCGAACTCCCTCTTAAAGCGGGATATGATGGCCGAGGGTTCCGATACCAGGCGATAGTCGCTGATCAAGCCGAAAAACACTTTGCCGTTATAACTGAGAATGCTGATTCCAAGGCCGATATTGCCGTTTTGTGGAACCCAGAACATCATTTCTTTCAGTTGTGAACCAGCAAGATACAACGGTTGCTGAGGACCCGGAACATTGGTTAACACGGCAGTGGCCTTTTGGCTGAGAATATCCAGTACCGGTTTTTGAACAGCCGAAGGCCCCAATCCAAGTGCGGCCAGAAAACCCAGGGTCACGGCAGCCTGTTTTGAGGATTTAAGTTCATTCATTCGATCATTGACCGCATACAAGCGATCCAGCGGATTATCTACACTTAGTGGTAATGAAAGAAAGACAAGGCCAAAATGGTTTCCAAGCTCTAATGCGTGCTCCAGCGGTCGCAAATTAACTGGCACCGTTGCGCGAATGTCTTTCAGACTGTCGGGATCATCACCGGCTGAAATCATGTATTGTCTGAAGGCGCCTGTTACTGCAGCGATGAGTACGTCATTAACCGTACATCCAAAGGCTTTGCTTACCGACTTTACTTCATCAAGCGACAAGGGCTCAGCCCAGGCCACTTGCTTACGCGTGCCAAGAGGCTTCTTGAAGCGGGTGATCGGATCATTCTCAAGCGTCAGGGAATGTGCCAGTTCACGAACAATCTCGCCGGCCTCGGCAGCATAATTACCTGCAACTGCAGGATTCTGTAAAATTTTACTGCCTTCATCAATCAGTTTTTGACCCAGATGTGTGGCAAAACCCAGTCCTTCACGGGCCGGATCGAGCAGACGCTGGAATACCTTGGCCTCGTCCGCGCGGCGTTTTTTCCAGGTATCCGGCTTGCGCGCAGAAGGCCGGCCCTCGGGCGTCGGGTCCGTCAGCGACAGAAACACCTGGACCAGGGCGATGCCATCAGCAATACAGTGGTGTATACGGACAATGACCACCGGTCCATCAATATAGTTTTCTACCACGTGAAATTGCCACAGTGGGCGTGAGCTATCCAGCGGAGTACTGGCCAGTTCCGATGCCAGGAGTTCAAGTTCTTTCCGATCGGCCGCACCAGGTAAAGCCGTACGCCGGACATGCAGTCGAATATCAAAATCTTCGTCAAAAACCCAAAAAGCACCCCTGGCACCATCGACGGCTTTCTGGCGAAAGCGCCTGAATGTGAGAAAACGTTGTTCTACTGTTTTGAGGAGATTTGCATAATCCAGGTTATCGTCCATCATGATGACGCCGTTGATCATCATCAGGTTGGTAGGCTGTTCCATACGCAACCAGGCGGTATCAACCTTGGAGATCGGTTCTTTAATAAGTTCTGTGGTCACTGTGTCGAACTCCTGATACCGATTAAACCCGCTATATTCCGCAAACGATTTTAACTTAAAATAGGATTTCTGATCGTTTGTATTGATTTTACTTTGTTTCCGGGAGTAAGCAATGAATGTATTGATCTGGCTGTTGTTGCTTGCGCTTATTGCCTGGGCTTTTGAGCGGTATTATCTTCGCGGACACCACGTCAAATACGCAGCCCCGGCT
>JAOUCZ010000064.1 GCA_029859505.1 Lysobacterales bacterium
GAATCTCAGCTTCCACCTGGTCAGCAATTGCATGTGCCTGCTTTAACGGCAGGTTCTCATCCAGTTCCAGATGAAGCTGTACAAAACGTGTGTGGCCCGCCTGACGTGTCCGTGTTTCATGTGTGCCCTTGACTTCAGGGTGGCTCATTGCGGTCGCCTGAATCTGCTCGAGAATCTCTGCGGGTAGCTCCCGGTCCATGAGTTGTTGAAAGGCTTCCTGACCGATATGAAAAGCACTATAGAAAATATAAACAGCTACTGCGATGGCAAATACCGGGTCTGCCCAGGTCCAGCCGAGGGTGGAAAGATACAGTGCCAGTAAAACACTCATGTTGGTCAATAAGTCAGTCAGGTAATGCAGTGAATCGGCACGGATGGCGGTTGAATCAGTTTTTTTGATGACATAACGCTGGATTGCAAGCAAGCCCAAAGTCATAACGATGGCCAGCACCATAACACCGAGACCGATACCTACCTGCTCCAACGGGTGATTGAAACGCAACCGATCAATGGCGTGAAAAATCAGGAAAATCGCGGAGCCTGCGATGAATGCTGCCTGTGCGAGACCCGCCAGGGGTTCTGCTTTGCCATGACCGAATCGATGGTGTTCATCGGCAGGCTGTAATGAATAGCGAATAGCAAAAAGATTGATCAGCGATGCAATACTGTCCATCACCGAATCAACCAGTGATGCGAGCAGACTCACAGAACCGGTCACTGACCAGGCTGCCAGCTTGGCGACAATCAGAAAACCGGCGGTTAAAACCGAGGCAATACTGGCCAGTTTGAGTAGTCCCGCGCGGTCAAGTGGCTTCCTGGTTGTGGTCATTTTTCTATTGCTTTTTCACTTTAGCGACAAATCCAGAGCGGGCTGCGTTGTTGAATACTTTGCAGCCTAGCTGCCGACTTTCAGGGGGTTTTCTCTACCGTGTACCAGCCAGTCGGGATACCAGTTATGGAACAGTGGTTTCAAGCAAAAAGGCGGCTTGAAAGGTTTCCATTGGCCTTCCGGCAGGGCCAGTCGATCAGCCAGCACGAACAACACCCTTGGGTTAAACCCGAGCCCCATGTGTGCACCTCCAACATGGATATTTTCCACATCACGTCGATCAGATAATTCGACCGTAGACTGCCATGCAACGACTCCATCACCACGTGTGTACAGTGCGGTGGTGGGAACCGGCGGCGGGTGTGCCATGTGCTGAAGAAATGCCCGCGGCATTTCGTCATAGGGAACTTCGGTAAACATGTTGAAAATCTTGTGGATATTACTGGAGCTTGGATGACCACGAAACGGGCTGCCCATGGTCACTACCTGGCGAACGATATCGGGCATCTCACGTGCAAGCTCACGCGCGTAAACACCACCAAGACTCCAACCCACCAGGCTGATCTTCTCACCATAACGCTCAACCAGTTCGGTCACCCGGTCACGCATACCATAGTGCAGTTTGTAGCTGTAACCCATGTTGTAGCCGAGTTTCCACCGGTGTGCCCGGTAACCCAGGTCGGCAATATACTGGCGTAATGGCCTGGTGGAGCGTGAACTGGCAAGAAAGCCGGGGAACACCAGCACCGGATGATTATCACCCTGGGGTAAGAATTTCTTCAGTGCCAGCATTGGTATCATGGCAGCAGCGTCATAGACCGCCCTGCCCTCAGCCATCAACAACAGCTTGGAAGGCCGGTGTGAATGGTCAATGAGATCTTTTTCTTTTACTTGTGATCTACTCATTTAGTCCCCGAATGATTTAATGGCCTCTTCCAGTGCCCGGCTGGCGTCATGAAACTTCTTCAAAGGTTCGGCTTCAGGCAGTGCTTGATCAGCCTTTGGCTGCCCGGCGATCTCAAGGGCTGACCCTGCCTGGCTGATCGCATGTTCCAGTTCTTCCAGGGAACCTTCCATACATTCTGCCATATAGTCAGGGTCTGGCACTATTTGTTCGCAGGAACTGATACCGATGGATATTCTTCCATGGTAGCTGAGTACCACCAGGATCAACCCCAGTCCATCGAGAATGGGGGCCATTCCAAAGGCGCTGTGGATACGGGCGCCGGCAACATAGAGCGGAACCGGTGGCCCGGGAACATTGGTAATGGTTACATTGAAAAACGGCCGGTGATATCCGCCAAGCCTGGTTCTTGTATAGACCCGTGCTGCCGCCGCCAGGGTTTCCGACGGCACAAACTCGGTTAACCTGTTTGCTGGCAGTGCACCCGCGTGAATTTTCGACCTCTGTGTATTCGCCCGGATATGGACCAGGCGGTCGAGCGCGTTGCTTACATCGGTTGCCAGGCTGACCAGCATTGCCGATACCTGGTTACCGGTGCCTTCCTCTTCTCCCCGGACAGATATCGGAGCCATTGCCACCAATGGCTTTACAGGCAACTCGTCCCTCTCTGACAGGTAGCGGCGCAGGCCTCCAGCACAGATTGTGAGTACCACATCATTGATGGTGACACCGGGTACGGCTTTACGAATTGCCCTGATGCGCTCGAAGTCAAAATTCTTGCCCCAGAATGTCCTGGGTGAATCGATCGCCTGATTAAATGGCGTTGTTGGGGCGCTCAATATTCTTGGTGGAGGTTCAATTCTTCTCAACCACCTGTCACCCTGCAACTGCGCCGCACCCACCGCAGCCTTGCCGGCAAACTCTGCCAGGTCGAGTGCTTTTTGCCCCGCTTTGGACCAGGAACGGCCAATGACATTCAAGGCAGATGGCAGCTTTTCCGGTTTCCAGTCATCTTCGCCCTCAATTTTCCGGATATCGGCTGTAAGGTCTAGCAGCGCGGTCATCATTTCCGTGCTGGCTTTTCCATCCACCGCAGCATGGTGTACGCGGGTAATCAAGGCGAATGAACCTTTGGATATACCGGGGATACTATCGATGCCTGTGACAAATGTGATATCCCAAAGTGGCCGGTCACGATCGAGCACCCGGCCCCAGGTATCCGCCGCTACCTGCATCAATTGAGTCATTCCGCCTGGTTCCGGCAGGTCGATGGCGGGTAAATGATTGCCCAGGTCAAACCCCGGATCCCTGATCCAGTAGGGGAATGACAGATCAAGCGGTACTTCCACCAATCGATGCCGAAACACCGGAGAAAGCTTCAAACGGTTTTCTACGAGAGAAAACCAGGCCCGGTAAGAGAAATCATCGGGTGCATCATTTGCGTCAATAACATATACACCGCCGATAGCCATCGGGCTATGTTCACTTTCCAGGTATATAAAAGTCGCATCTAATGCGGATAGCATTTCCATATGGACATTTTCCCGACAGCAGCTATCGGTTCATTATACTGATTAAAAACTTGAACCGGGGCGGGTCAAAAACTCAATTTCCTCTGCGGTCGATTGCCTGCCGAGCACTTTGTTCCGGTGGGGGTAGCGGCCAAACTTTTCAATAATTTTTTTGTGCTTGAGTTCAAAGTCCAGGTTGCTCTGGATACCGTTCCTGCGATACAAATCCACCGCAACTTCGTGGATCTGCAGCGATTCACTGTGCATGAAAGGCATATAAAGAAAACTTCTCTGCACTGGTGTCAGGGCCTGGTCTGCGCCACAGGCGATGGCTTCCTGTGACAGTGTCAGCGACATGGCGTCGTTTGCAAAAGACAGTGAAGAATCCCTGAACATGTTACGAGAAAACTGATCCAGAACAACGACTTCGGCCAGTCGGCCCTCCGGCTCCCTGCGCCACTCAAACAATTCGCAGTGGCAGGCACGTGCGTGAACTTCTGAGAACCGTTCGACCAGGAGCGCGTCAAACGCATCATCTTTTTTCCACCATGACAGCGGTTCGATCTCTTCGAACCAAAATCCAATAACCTCTTGGTGTGTCACCTGATGCTTCAAATGTTCTCCTGCTCAATTGGTTGCTACTCTAGCTGGTCTATGACAATGAAAGATATACGACTAATTCTGATAATTCACCGTCGAATTTTATCCAATGATAAGCAGCACGATCCAGGGGATCGCAAAAAACACCAGTACCAATACCTTGAATACGCCGATAAAAGAGTAAAAGACAATATCGAAGGTTTCCCGTGAAATGGGAATAAACTTGCTTTGCAGACGATAAGTGAGGTTTGGGATCAGCAGATAAACCAGCGCCAGGAAAAGCAAAAAGCCAATATTGATAATGGTGCACCACATGAAGAATGAAGTGAGTGTTTGAATATCCATCATTACCTCCCTTGGTTATCAGGAATCCAGTATAGCGCTTTGGTAGCCCCCAATAAGAAAAGGGCCACCGATGTGACCCTTTTTTCAATATTCTCCGACGATCATTAACGGGTCAACAACTCCGTCAATGCAGCCACGCTGCTGTCATTATCAGACTGTGCCAGCCAGAAAATGGCCTGGCGCCGCACAGCCCTTGGTGTTTGGCTATCTTTTGCAAGTTCCAGTAAGACCTGGTCACCAGCGCCATCGGGCAATTGCGAGATCGCAAATACAGCTTGTTCCAGAACGTCTTCATCCTTCTCTGTTTCGACCAGTTCCAGCAACCAGCCTTGTGCCTGCTGCGGGTACCCTTCAGCGAGCCAGAACATCGCCTCGCCTCTCTGCTCGGGGTCTGAATCCGATTGACTAACTTCAAATAGCAGGTCCGCAGCTGCGGTTGAACTATTCTGCGCCAGCGCAAAATTTATCGAACGCCGTACATGACCCCTGGGCAGTTCTGCCAACAATTGCTTCAGACTACTGAAGCCCTTATCACCGCGACTCTCCCCCAGCCAGAAAATGGCTTCTTCGGATAATTCACCTTCGGTATCTTTCGCCAATGTGTAGAGCCGCTGACCGGCGTCTGGGCTTTTGTGAAGAGCCAGTGCGTAAAGGGCGGAGTCATCCTGGCCCGATCGGGCTACTGCCTCGAGCCAATCCAGACCCGCGCGCTCATCCACGCTACCGATCCAGGTTACTTCTGCACCATTCGCGTCCACTGGACATGACTCACCGACGACACGAAGATCCTCTACCTTTCCATCACGTACCTGGCTGAAGACGATCACGTTCTCTGCTAACGGCGAGTCAGATCTTGTACCGTAGCTTTGATGTTTACTTTCCAGGCTACAACCGGCCTCACCCATACCGCTCCACTTACCTTTCCAGCAACATGGCGAGCGTGTCCCTTCCAATGCCGGCAGGCTGAATGCCAACCACTGTCCTTCCGCTTCCTGCATTGCTCTTGCAGGATTGGTGACTGACGTATTGTCGGTCACATCAGCGTTATACAACTCACCTGTCAGCGCCCAGCTGTTTCCACTAAGAACCATCAGCGCCAAACTCAACCAATAAGTTTTCATCCTTTTTTCTCCAGCATTTCGAACAGGTACTGGTCGGATTCTTCCGAATCCATGATGGTCAGCATCTGCAGCATTTCCCGCTTGAGCTCAGGATCTGTTTCGGTTTTTAGTAACTCAATCAGGCCACCGGCGTTATCCATAATCATCATTGATTGAATGACAGCCTTCTTTTCTGAGCGTGAGGCCTGGGGGTAAAGTCCGACCAGGTATTCGCCGGCATTTTCATCATCACTGACCGCCAGCATCTGAATTGCCTGGGCCCTCAGCTCTTCATTTTCCTCTGACTGCAACACCTTTTGAAGCCCATCGATATCATCGGCGATCATCATAGATTCGAGAATAAGTTTGCGCAGCTCCAATTGTTTAATGTTTGCGTATAACGCACCCATTTCCTCGGTGGCTTCCATAATGCCCAACATGTGAATCGCTTCGCGCTGTAGCTCAACGTCGGTTTCGGTGCGTACAATTTTCAGGGCGAGGTCCTGCGCATCATCCATCATCGCCAGTGATTCGAGGATGACTTTCTTCTCTTCAATCGTGGTCGCGTTGTCATAAACCGATTCGAGCAAGGCTGCCGCCCCTTCATCATCTTCCATCGCGATGCCATGGATGGCCGCTTTACGCAGTGCAGGGTCAGTCTCTGTCTCAAGCACCTGCCGCAGAATCTGTGTATCACCGGCCAGAAAATATGCTTCCAGGACAGCGGCTTTGGTTTCACTGTTCTCCAGCGTTGGGTAAATGCTTCGCAGCTCATCCGTCGCGTCCATCAAACCCAGCGTACGGATGATGTCCCTTTGCAGTTCCGGGCTTTCTTCCGTCTTGAGAAGACCACTCAGGATTTCCACCAGCTCACCCGATTCATCACCGATCATATAGGCATGAATAACAGCCTGTTTTACTTTGATGTTATCGGATTCCTTGTAAAGTTCTGCCAACAGGTCGATTGAGGGTTCACTGGAAGAGATACCCAGCATGTGGATGGCATTTGCCTGTAATTCCGGGTCCTTACTGTTCCGCGCTATCTGGGCGATGGCCTCCTGCGCCCTGGGGTCATCACTCATACCCAGCATGAATAGCGTATCGTTTCGCGTGTTTTCCGAGCCAGTGCTTTTCAGCATATCCAGCACCAGCGGCAAGGCACGCTCAGGATCACGATCCATGAGCTGAGCCAATGCAAACATACGTAAATCTTCGTCTATCCCGGATTCATCCACAACATCAGCCAGTGCCGGCGCGCTGTCATGTTCAATTTGCAGTACCAGTGCTTCTTTTACCCATCGGCTATCAGGATACTTTCGCTCCAGGGTGCTGAGCTGACGCTCGGCTTCCTTTTTGCGCCCGGCTTTATATAGTGCATGGGCACGCCAGTACATGGAGGCATCTGCAGTTTCCTTGTCTTCCTTGGCAGCCCGCTTGAAGTAATCGGCAGCAACTACCCAGTTCTGTTCACGCAGTGCCTTTTGGCCTTCATCGTAGGGTGTCTGTGCCAGCGCCGTTGCCGCGACAAGTACAGCGGTCAGCGTCAGCGTTCTCAAATAGTTTCTATGTACCATAGTGGTGTCCTTATACCGATATTTCGGGTTTGTTAAGTTGTTTGTTCATCACGCGAACCCTGAACAACAGGCCATCTTTAACCTCTTGCTGCATACGTTCACGGGTAGCCGGTGAGCCTGACTGGGCCTGGTAGGCCAGTTCGATCAGTAATGGTTCGAGATCGGCCAGGAATGCGGCGAGTTTATGATTGCCCTGCTGCACTGCTGCCTGCCGGTATAAACGGTTGGCAACCAGCATGTCAGTGGCATATTCAGTTTCGTTTGAGCTTGTCTCCGAGGTGTTGACGAACTGCGTGAGTACCAGGTTCACCTGTTCTAAATGGGTAGATACCGAGTGGGTCAAAAGTCGACTGGAGTCTATATCCGCCATTGCCATCGCCGGGGTCGCTCCTGCAGGGGCGTTGGGGTTGATAATTGCTTCCTGTGGGCCATTGCGACCCAGGGTAAATGCCAGCACTGCTACCAGCGCGATGGAAAGTGCGCCAGCCAAGCTGAACCTGGGTTGAACCAGGGACGCCAACCAATCACCCAGTCGGCCACCGGCCTTCGATTCTCGCCTGAAGGCGCCTACTCCTGGTGCAACAAGTTGTGACTCAATCCGTTGCCAGACCTCTGCACCATAATCATCCCCGCGCTGAGGTGGCTGATAGGCATCGGCCAACTTGAGCTCTGCGCACAAGGCGTCGTAACGGTCCGAAAGCTCTTCTGATTCAGCAACCCTCACAGCCAGTTCCGGATCATCGTGCTCACCGTAAAAAAGCAGGGTCAGGTCTTCGTCAGTGATATGTTTCATGTTGCCACCAGTGGTCTTAATGCAATGCGCATTTTCTTTACCGCGCGAAAAATGTTCTGTTTACAGGCGCCCGTGGTTATTTCCATGATCCGGGCAACTTCCTGGATGGAATGGCCTTCGTAGTGCTTGAGCAGCAGGGCGGTTCGCTCAGCCTCACTCAGATCCATCATGGCGACCTGTGTTTGTCTGCTGATGTCGATTTGCGTACCCGTATCCGGTACATCTGCCGCCCGGTCGAGCGTTTCAAATTCTGGCTCAGGCGTCTCAAACTGTTTGCGCCTGACGTGTTTACGAAGGTAATCCATGGCCGTATTCACCGTGATCCGATGCAACCAGGATTTAAAACTGGAATCCATACGAAATTCGCCAATCTTGCGCCAGGCCTTGATAAAGGCCTCCTGTACGATATCTTCAGCCGCGTTTTGATCACCGCTAAGGCGCCAGGCCAGTCGAAACATCGCATGACTGTGCTCCAGCACCAGTTCACGGAACGCTGCGCGGTCGCCCTTGGCTGCCTTACGGATAATTTTTTGTTCGATTCGGGTCATTTCAGAAGTATAGACGGCAGGGGTTCGGTTTAGGTTAGCCGGGAAAACAATAAATCTTCTCCCGGGAATAGAAGAGGAAACAGATTTGGATGCTGATACGGGTGTACCTGTTGCCTTTAACCCGCTGTTTTGTGTGCGATGGTTTCCATCATTTAGGTTCTTTATACTCTGTAACATACTTTTCACTGAGGGTAACAATGGATTACTTTGAAATGAATCGTGAGTCGTGGGATCAGCGCGCTGAGGTGCACTTCGAATCCAGGTTTTACGATGTTGATAGTTTCCTTTCCGGCAATACATCCCTGCGCGAGATCGAACTTGCTGAACTTACCCAGGTGAACGGTCGCAGGCTGTTACACCTGCAGTGTCATTTCGGCCTGGACACACTTTCCTGGGCCAGGCTTGGCGCGGAGTGTACCGGAGTCGATATATCTCCAGTTGCGATAGAAAAAGCACGGCAGCTTAATGAGAAGACCCAGCTCAACGCAAAATTTGAGTGTACCGACGTCTACAGCTACTTGCGCGGCGATGCTGACCCGTTCGACATCGTATTCACTTCTTACGGGACTATCTGCTGGCTGCCCAATCTGGACAAGTGGGCGGAGATTGTGTCGTCAAACCTCACTATGGGCGGAACCTTCTACATGGCGGATTTCCACCCGGTTTACGACCTTTTGACAGGCTATGCTTATTTTGGGACTGAAAAACCTGATGTTGAGGAAGAAGAAACTTATACAGAAAACAGCGGCGACTTGAAAACTCCAGTGGCAGTTTGGTCCCATCCAATGAGCAGAATATTGAATGCCCTGGTGGGCGCTGGAATCGCAATTAGGCGCGTTAATGAATTTTCGTACAGTCCATACCAGTGTTTTAAAGGCATGACAGAGCGCGAGCCCGGACGATACTACATCACTCACCAGGGTCACGATGTACCTCTTGTCTATTCGATTACAGGACAAAAAATTGAATAAACATGCCTACGACAAAAGAATCGGCTGACCTCGAAGCTGATTGTAAAAAAGGTCTCATGTGTGTCGATAAACTACCACCTGTGGCCGGCAGCTACTATTCTGTTTATGGGCGGGACGGTGAAATTCTTCAAACCCTTTAACACCATGTTTGCCAATCAAATTGCATTGAGTGGAGTTCCGTTTCCAACCCTTTCCAAGTGGGCAGGGCAACTGGGAGAAATTTCAACCGGGATAACGCTGCTAGCACTGTTGATATTTGGAAAGAAACTTTCTGCTTTTCTTGTGAATAAATTCCTTCTAACTGGCAAATTTACTTATCGCTATTATTATGATTGTTGCAATCTACATGCATCTCCACCCAGATGTACCTGCAGAGACATTACCATTAGGAACTAAACCTCCTTATTTGACGGTGATTATTCTGCTCCTGGCTGGTTTGAACACTTATCTACACCGGAAAAATCAAAGGAAATAGCATCATGTCTACAACTCTCGCCCTCGACGTCTATGGTACTTTGATTGACCCGTTCGCCATCAAGACCTCACTCATTGACCATGTCGGCGATAAGGCGGATGTATTTGCCGAAACCTGGCGCACAAAGCAATTGGAGTACAGTTTTCGGCGAGGTCTTATGGGCGTCTATCGCGATTTCTCACATGTCACACGAGCTGCCCTCGACTACGCTTGTGAAATGCATGGTGCCAGGATTGCAGATGACGACAAGAATGAACTGATGAACCACTACCGGGCACTGGATGCGTTTCCGGATGTAGCGACAGCTCTGTCTGCCCTCCAGCAAAGGGGTGTTGCGCTACACGCTTTCTCCAACGGCGTTGCAGACGACATTACTGCACTGTTGAACCATGCCGGACTTGGTGACAGGATTTCGTCAATCGTTAGTGCTGATGAAGTGCATACCTTCAAACCTGATCCGCGTTTCTACGCGCATTTTCTTGAACGAACTCAGTCAACGGCCGACCTGACCTGGCTCGTCTCCAGCAATCCATTTGATGTGATTGGCGCCCAAGCCTGCGGATGGCGCACTGTATGGGTGAAGCGGAACCCAAAAGTCGTATTCGATCCGTGGGGTCATGTTCCAACGGCGATCATTTCCGGCCTCATGGAATTGCCGGCTCTTTTTACTTCTGATAAGGGTGCGGCATGACGTGTGGGTAATGAAAGACGGTGTCAGAGTCAACTACCAGAATAAAACTACATCAGCGGGAACATTAACCCTGGCGTTTGACTCTGACCCCATGGCTTCCTGACCCCATGGCTTAAAACTTGCAGATTCTTAGCAATAAAGCTTAAATGTTGCCTACTCTCAGCGCGGAATCAACCATTTGTCTTTTTTCAACGAACTCAACCGTCGTAATGTCACCCGCGTAGCGGTCGCCTATGGCGTGGCCGGGTGGTTGCTTACCGAGGTGGCTTCAGTTGTGTTGCCAACGTTTGAGGCACCGGGATGGGTATTGCAGGTACTTATCGCCCTGCTCATTATGGGCTTTCCACTGGCGCTGGTTTTCGCCTGGGTTTACGAACTGACTCCGGAGGGTCTGAAAAAGGAATCAGAAATCCAGTCCGAGAACTCTATCACCAGCCATACGGCAAGGAAACTGAACCTGGTGGTGATCGTTCTTTTGGTCATAGCGATTGGTATGGTCGCCTTCGACCGGTTTATTGCCCGCGACACGACCACACCTGCGGCAGCTGTAACTCCAGTTCAGCAGGCCCAGGACGATGGTGCAATTCCTTCGGTGGCCGTTTTGGCTTTCCAGAACATGAGTACAGATGCAGAGAACGAATTTTTCGCCGATGGCATCAGCGAGGAGATTCTCAACCTGTTGGCAGATGTCAGTGGGTTGTCGGTGGCTTCGCGCACTTCGGCCTTTGCCTACAAGAGCAAGACTTTACCAATTCCGGAAATCGCCAAGGCGCTCAATGTTCGCTATGTGCTGGAGGGGAGCGTGCGTAAGGCCGGCGAACAGGTACGCGTCACGGCGCAGTTGATCGATGCCGAGACCGACCGCCACCTGTGGTCTGACACCTACGACCGGACCCTGCGCGACATCTTTAGCATCCAGGATGAAATTGCAGCCGCGATTGGTCAGGCCTTGCAGGTTCGCCTTCTCGGTGATGAAGGCAACGAGGTCAGAGCCGAGGCGATCGATCCCGATGTTTACACCCGCTTTCTCGAAGCACGCTACTTGTTACGACGCCGTCATGCGGCGGATATGCAGGAGGCAAACCGTTTGTTGATCGACGTGGTCGCAGCAGAGCCGCGATTCGCACGTGCTCATATCCTGCTCGGCGAATGTTATCTCTTGAATACCGGTGAAGGTGCGCTTGTGGAGCCCAAAATTGGTCTTGCCCTGGCCAACATGCATGCCAGCCTGGCCCGTTCACTGGATATTGGTCTCGGTGGCATCGACATGATCCTCGGCAATATTGCTAACGAAAACAACGATCCTCTGGCCGCGCTCAAATACTATGAACAGGCTATCAGGCTGGAGCCCGAGGAAGCCAGGCCATATCACTGGCGCGGATTGATCTACACCACCCTGGGTTATCGTGACCGCTGCAGCCAGGATTCGGAGAAAGCACTCGAACTGGACCCGCAAAATCCGAATGTTCATTATGCATTGGCAAACTGCCTGCTTATGAGCCCCGAAGATTTCGATCGGGCCATCGAACTGGCAGAGCGCGGCCCGGGCCTGGGCAATCCCGGTGGGTATATACTGACCGTGGTGGCTGAAGAGTTACGCGGCGACCGTGCCGCGGCACTGGGTCATCTGCTTCACTATGTTGAAGAGTTTGAGACACAGAACGAAGGTTATGCCGCGCTGCTTGCGCACTGGCAGGGTAAGGATGCCGGTGAACCATTGACCCAGGAGCAACTGGCTACGGTGGATGAACGCGTTCTGCTTTTCCGTGGAGAGACGGAAGCTGTATTGCATAGACTCACACAAGACGGACTTCAGAATAACGTGATCAGGGATTTATGGGCTGATCACTACTCAGAGCTGCGCGGGGATCCTCGCTTCATGGCAGAGCTTGAAGCCTATGGCGCATTCGAAGTCTGGCGTGAACTGGGCCCGCCGCCGGGGTGCCAGGTGAGCGGCGATACCTTCAAGTGCCAAGCGCGGTGATATTTGGGGTGCGCTGACCATCCCGAACCGGGTCTCAATCAACTAATGCAAGAATTTCATTTTGATGGGGGCGTCAATCAGGGTGTGGGCATATACGACCAGGCTTCTGGCAACCCACTGTCTATTTCGGCCAGGGGAAGCCATGTCTTCGACAACCTTTGGTTCGACTCAAAGTAACATAGTGCGGCGTCTGTGGCCGGGTTGCGCTAGCGATCATGTTCCGCTCTCACTGACAGTACCTGTCAGTTGCAGTGAGTATCGCTGAAAGCGGAACGAAATAACTATACCTGGCCGTAAAGAGACCTTCTCCGAAGGAGGCTTTGGATAAGCTTAAAGGTCGCTAACCTGCCAGGAGCAGCCCGTCGGGCAGACGATTTATTTCATAGTTACTACTTACTTGAATTTGTTAATGTTTAATTTAGAAGTGATTAATTGACTTCTAGCGACCACCATCATAAATTCAGGAAGTTGGTTAGCCAAGGATCGGCTAGAAGGTTGATTCATGTGCAAACCTTTTTTGTTACACAGATTGGGAGGGTTGGCGATTATTCAGGGGGAAGAGTATCGCAGGGAGCACGATATGACTAAGGGAACAGTGTCGCACTCCTAAATCAATACCTGACCTTTCAGATTGAATTTTTTTCAAATGGAGTATTGACATGAAAAGTTCTAAAATTTTATTAGCCATGATAAGCGTCGGATTCGCCATTAGCGCGTCTGCAGGCACACCGTCTGCTAAATTTGCTGCGGTATATGGGGACGGCGGTCCTTATGTGGTTTCTACAGCAGTCATAACAGATGCAACTGAGGATACAGTTGATTCTGGTTCAAACTCTGGCTACACCTTTGCCACGATTAAAGTGCCCCAAGACAAGGAACTATTGATTGGCGTTTCTGCAGAGGTCGGTTTAACGACGGATACTTCTATCAAAGGAAAGAATGGTGGTACAGCCAAGTCAATCGCAGGCGCTGCAGGTTTTGTAGAAGTTTGTGCATTGCATGCGGGAACTGCTACGGTCGCGGCTTGTGCGGCGCCTGGTCCAGTCACTCTTTCTTCAAGAATACAGACACTTTCCGCTACTCTGGGTGGTGTAATTGAAAACTGCGAAGACCTTAACGGTGACGGTGTGATCGATGTAAAGACAGAGTGTGCGGTCACCGATGAAGAGATCGGCCTAATGCTTGATACCGTTGCGTCCCACCACTTTAACTTCGTACTACCGAACATGGATCAGGGTGAATACGATATTACGGCGTATTTCATGACTACTGCAGATGTCGCGGTCGATATCGATGAGGTATCAGTCGAGGAGGGCGGCACGGTCACTGGAAGTGCTTATGCCAATGCCTTTATCGGCAAATATATGGTCACAGTACAACAAGTCCGGGCAGTTAAAGGCTCGATACTCGACGTAGATATCATCGAGTAGTATTTTTTTATAGACTTACATTTGTTCTTTTAACAGCCGGCTCAACATTGGGTCGGCTGTTTCATTTTGTGATATTGAGCCAGGTCTGACCGGACACTAACATAGCAATACGATATTCACACGGTGACGGCTGTTGGCCGTTTGCAGACCTTTGGGTTGCTGAATTTTTTGCTTGATGAAGGTCAGCTTTGCACTCAGGAGCAGACGCTCACCTAACCCAGGTGCTAAGGGCGGCTCTCGGCCGAGGCTGTGTGAAAACTATTTCGCTCTCATTGATATTGGGACGACACCCAATAAATGACTTGGAATGATTTGCGGTTACCACCTTTACAACAACTTAAACAACTGATAGCACGGAAAATTTGTTGAAGACTTGCTGATGAACTGGCTGAAAACCCCTAATAAGGTAAGTTTTGTGTCATTGGCTGTGATTTTGAGGCGCGGGGCATCAAGCCCGTAGAGTTGATAAAGCCCCTCGGCCATGAACCCTTCCCTTGAAGACTGAACGGCATCAAAGACCCTGCACTAACAATGAGTCTGCATTCACACCCCTCGGTACCGGCCCGACCCCGGCACCGGTCTCGATGAACGCGATACCTCTGATCAGAAGCGGTTGGGTACGCTCTCCAGTCCCAATTAGGCCCAGTTGGCTTACTCTCGCCTCCAACAAGGACAGCCACGACTCTAGAGTCGTGGCTGTCCTTGCTCCTTCATGGCACAGATCAACATCCGGCAGGCTCCTGGGCGCATCGACCGAAAGGGGAAGGCATTTACTTCCTCAGTCTCACAACATGCGATTGGACTTCGGCTGGCGGCGTGCCGAAGATAAACCAATCAAGAAAGTTCGTATTGATGGCATAGAGGCTGTTGCCGAAACCAATGAGGGTCGTGGCGGTTCTCAACGGATTGATTTCACCCTCGCCCGGAATATTCTTGATGAACTCGCCTCCGCTGAGGTCTTCCCAGAGTTGAACCACAGCGATCTTGTTGGAGAAGTTCTGAAGAATGTAAAGAGTTCGGTCGTCCAGGTAGAGCCCGTCGCCGTTCCAAAACAGTTGCTCATCGCCTTCGATTACGAGGGGAGATGCCTCACCGCTTTCCGTGTCGACCAGGTAAAGAACTCCGGTAGAAATATTCACGATCACGAGTTGTCTGCCGTCAAAATCTCCGACGAGACCGTTGGCGTTGAAACCCTCCACCATCTCGAAGTTAGACATGGGGATCACTTCGACCACAGGGGTCGAGGGAAGACGTCCGCCCTTTTCAAGGACTATCTTGTACAAGTCGGCATTGATCGAGTCCGTACAGTACACGCCCGTCCTGGTGACCAGACAGTCGTTTATGGTAATGCCAGTGCCATCGCCGAACGTAATCTCCGTGATGACATCGCCGCTGCTGGCGTCATAGACGGTGACGCCCATATCAGTAAAGTCGCCGTAGCCTGTCGCGGCGTAGAGATAATCGGTGCGGGGGTCGTAGGACAAGCCGCTGGCCGATTTGCCTGTCGGCGAGACC
>JAOUCZ010000065.1 GCA_029859505.1 Lysobacterales bacterium
GCATCGGTATTGGCGCCCATGGCTCAGAATCTGGCAGTGACGGCGATTGGTGGCAGCCCCACGACCGGTGGGCCGCTTGATGGAGAGTTGGTTCAGTTTGATACGCTTGCGGCCCTGGAGGCGGCAGCTATCGAGGATGTTCAAGGGAAAATTGTATTTCTTTCAACACGTATGAAAAAAGACCGCGAAGGCTCTGGTTATGGAGAGACTGTGGTCAATCGCAGCCGGGGTCCGTTTGTGGCCTCACAAAAGGGTGCATCCGCCCTGTTGATACGTTCTATGGGAACGGACAGCGACCGTTTACCGCATACCGGTATGATGTCAGGTTCCGAGCAAGGCGACCCCGTGCCTTCAGCTGCAGTATCCAATCCGGATGCAGATAACCTGATGATCATTCTCAACCGGGGATTGCCCGTGCGTGTCCGTCTCGATCTGGATGTTGGTTTCAATGGAGAAGCGAGTTCCTATAACGTGGTGGGAGAGTTCGATGGAAGTGAAGACCTCAAGCGGAACATCCTGTTGGGGGCGCACCTTGACTCATGGGATCTAGGCACTGGAGCGGTTGATGACGGAGCTGGTGTTGCGATTGTAATGGCTGCCGCCAAGCTGGTCGCCGATTTGCCCACGCGCCCTCGGTATGGGACCCGTGTTGTGCTTTACGCCAATGAAGAGCAGGGCGTATACGGTGGAAAAGCTTATGCAAAATTACATGAGGCGGATTTGAACAGCCACCTTATCGGGGCTGAATCGGATCTTGGAGCAGGCCGCATTTACAGTTTTACATCCCGTGTTCCGGCAGAGGCTGAACCTGTCATCAATATATTAGCCAGGCATTTGAATAGCCTCGGTATTGAACAGGAAACCACCGAATTGGCAGGCGGTGGTGCCGATGTCGGGCAGATGAGGAAAATTGGACTACCGGTTATCGACCTGAATCAGGATGCCAGCCGGTATTTCGATTTACACCATACTGCCAATGACACGCTGGACAAGGTCAACCCGGATAACCTGCGCCAAAATCTGGCTGCCTGGGTCACATTTCTTTACGTGACTGCAAATAGCATGGTTGATTTTGGGGCGGTAGATCCATCCGAATAGCTTTTCCGTAGCTTTCTAAATCTAATTGACAATCATTCTCATTTAGATTTAGAATGTTTTTAACAAAAACAGGAAAGCGCTATGTACGTCTGTATTTGCAACTCGGTCACCGATTCTGATATTCGCGATGCGGTACTCGATGGTGTATGCAATATGAGACAACTGAAGCATTCGACCGGTTGCGGTAGTAAATGTGGTTGTTGTAAAGAAATGGCTGCTGAAGTTCTGCAACAGTCTCTGGCTGAGGCCAGGCAATCCAAGCTACAGCTTCCTGTCATGCAAATGGCCTGATTTCGAAACTCTCATGTAAGATGCGGGTTAGCTCAACACCTGCTAAAATCTATTAAATTTTGCGTATTATCCGATGGCCGAATGGTTCGGATGGTGCCCCTGTCTATTTAAAATCAGAGTTTCTAAAGGAGTCCGGCACAATGAAAGGCGACGGTAAGGTTATTGGTTTTCTCAACGCGGTGTTAAAGAATGAATTGGTGGCAATTAACCAGTACTTTTTGCATTCGCGTATGTATAAAGATATGGGCCTGAAGGAACTGGCCGATCATGAACATGGTGAATCTCTGGACGAAATGAAACATGCGGATCAGTTAATCGAACGTATCTTGTTTCTGGAGGGTCTTCCCAATATGCAGGATATTGGCAAGCTGAGAATCGGGGAAGCACCGCGTGAAATGATTGAATGTGATTTGGCGCTGGAGATGGATGCATTGCCGGAGCTAAAAGACGCCATTGCCTGGTGTGAAGAATGCCGTGATTTCGTCAGTCGGGACCTGTTTGATTCCATTCTCGCCTCCGAAGAGGAACATGTAGACTGGCTTGAGACCCAATTGATTCTAATTGACAAAATGGGTATCGAAAACTACCTGCAAGCCAAGATGGGTTGATTTCATAACTCATGTTTAGCCATACCAGTCAACCATGCCAGTTCGAAAGGGACTGTGCCGTCGTTATGATACCCGCCGGTGATGAACTGACCATGCCGGCAGGTACTGTTGGGTATATTACCCAGTCACTTGGCGGTAGTTTCACCGTTTTTGTCGATGGAAACCTGTTCAGGGTTGCCGGAATTGATGCTGATGCAATTGGCAAAGAACCGGTTTTGCCACCGGAACTACCGGAGAACGCCAGCGATGATGACGTGGAGAAACTGGTCTGGTCGCAGATGAAAACCGTTTATGACCCTGAAATCCCAGTCAACATCGTAGAACTTGGCCTGGTGTATTCATGTGAACTGAAACAAAACGACCAGGGAGAAAGAGAGGTTGATGTCACCATGACATTGACCGCTCCGGGCTGCGGTATGGGTGACATTATTGTTGAGGATGTTCGCAGCAAGATTCAGATCATCCCCACGATCTCGAAGGTGGATGTCGAACTGACGTTTGAGCCGCCGTGGAACTACCAGATGATGTCCGAAGCCGCCAGGCTAGAAACCGGTATGCTGTAGGGTGCGTAACAAGTTACGCACCCTACACGGGGTCAGGCTGCCTGCTCTGTAACCGGTCCGGCTTGACCGTGTGATCCCATCCTCAGGTAATCGCTTTCGAACTCGTCTACCGCGATGATTTCTGCCACCATTGCTCTGACAGCTTTCAGTTCATCTGCCTCATCGGCAGTAATGATGGATAGTTCAACAGCTTGTTCCAATTGAGCCTGTTTATCAATTTCAGTGAACTTGCCTGAAGCTTCAGCTTTATGAAGACGACGTTCCAGTGGTTCAGCTGCAATCACACGGGGTAGTGCCAGTTCCAAAATACCGACAGGGTTGCTGGCCTTATCAGAGATGAAGATTCCATCTGTCAGGCGTTTACGCGTCTCTGAAGGATGCATGAGTAGTTGAGATACCTTGTGGCCTAAACGATCGCCAGGTTGGAGCTCATGCCGTCCAAGCGGGAAAATAAATACACTCAGAAGAATACGTACGGCGCGACTGGGGAAATTGTCCACAACCAATCCAAGGGCATTCTGTATCTTGTGAATGGAGTCGTGGAATGCCCATGCCAGTATTGGTTGATCGGCGGCGGGACGACCCTGGATCTCAAACCGTTTCAGCATTGCCGAGCATATGTATAACTGACTCAACACGTCACCGAGACGACCGGAAATGCGCTCTTTATGTTTCAGCTTGCCACCCAGCATTAGCATGGCGACATCAGATGCAAACGCGAGCGCTGCGGAATATCGTGTAAGTTTTCGGTAATAACGCGCAGTTTTCCGGTCCGTGGGTACGGCGGCAAAGCGGGCGAAGCTCAAGCCCAATACCATGCTGCGAACAGCGTTGCCTATGCTATAGCCAATATGACCAAACAATTGACGGTCAAATTCAGCAAGACCTTCCTCCCGATCTTCCATCCTGGCCGCCTGCATCTCTTTGAGTACATACGGATGGCAGCGGATCGCGCCCTGACCGAAAATCATCATACTGCGCGTTAGAATATTGGCACCTTCAACGGTAATCCAGATGGGTGACCCCTGCCAGCCCCTGCCAAGGTAGTTGCGCGGTCCCATGATAATGCCCTTGCCACCGTGAACATCCATGGCATCGGTGATCACCTGGCGGCCCATTTCAGTGGCATGGTACTTGGCAATCGCCGAGGGTACGGAGGGTTTCTGACCAAGGTCCACCGCAGTCGCGGTCATACGTGAGAGGGCAGAGATTGAATAGGTGTACGCAGCCAGACGGCACATTGCTGCCTCTACGCCTTCAAAACGGCCTATTGGTAAATTGAACTGCTTGCGGATTCGCCCGTATGCACCGGTTGTCAATGCGCATAATTTAACACCTCCGGACGATGAAGACGGCAGTGTAATAGCGCGGCCAACAGCCAGAAGCTCGATCAGCATGCGCCAACCATTGCCGGCCATTTCAATACCGCCAACCAGTGTATCCAGTGGAACAAATACATCCTTACCGCGTACAGGACCGTTGTGGAATGGTACGTTCAATGGCAAATGACGCGCGCCGATTTCCATTCCCGGAGTTTCCCTGGGGACCAGGGCTACACTGATACCGATATCCTTTTTATCACCCACAAGCCCATCGGGATCATACAATCTGAAGGCCAGGCCAACGATCGTTGCTACCGGTGCCAGGGTAATATACCGCTTATCAAAGTTGAGGCGCATACCCAGAACCTTTTTGCCTTTGTATGTGCCTTTACAAATAATTCCTGTATCTGGAATGGAGGTGGCATCCGAACCGGCAGTAGGACCGGTCAGGCCGAAACAGGGGATTTCCTCGCCCTTGGCAAGACGCGGCAGGTAGTGGTTCTTTTGTTCATCTGTTCCGTAATGGACCAGTAACTCTGCAGGGCCCAGTGAGTTGGGGACAGCCACGGTACTGCCTGTAACTGCACAAACCGAGCTAATTTTTTGTAACACTGCACGGTGCGCTAATGCCGAAAAACCCAGACCGCCAAATTCTTTTGGAATAATCATTCCGAAAAACTTGTTTTCCTTCAGAAATGTCCAGACTTCGGGTGGCAGATCAGCCAGTTCGTGTGAATTTTCCCAGGGGCTGAGCATTTGGCACAGTTCTTCAACCGGTCCATCCACAAAAGCCTGCTCTTCCTTACTCAATTGAGGCCAGTACTCCTCCAGCAGTGAATCCCAATTTGGATTGCCGGCAAAAAGCTCACCTTCCCAACCAACAGTTCCTGCTTCCAGGGCAACCTTTTCTGTGTCAGAAAGCGTAGGCAGCATCTTGCGGTAGACCTCAAGAAACGGTGCACTGAGCCACTTGCGCCGAAACGGTGTGAAGTTTAATGGAACAGCGATCGCTGCGAACAATACTGACAGAACGATGACCGCCACTGTTGAAATATTGGTAAAAATGCCAAATCCAACCAGTACCAGGGCCATACTTATGGTCCAGTTACGAAGGTTGAAACCACGATAGGCTGCGATGATTGAGACACCCAGCAAACTTAAAATCAGAACCCAGAACATTGCTACTACCCTCCGAGAATGCTAATAACATTTTCCTGATACGGCCTTTGTCGAAGAATCGACCGTATAGGATTGGACTATATCATTAAAAATACGTTTCCATACGTACGAGTATGGTAAATGCTTTGGCCGGAGTCAACTGCTATCGAAGCTATATTGAAACGTCATTGTCGGTTATGCTCTACATTACAATTCAATAACGCCGGTTTGTGTCAGTGAATCAATCAACAGCAAAAAAGAAAGAACGATCCACTCTTAGTGCGGGCGACTGGGAGCAGCAGGCACTGATACTCATCGCAGAGAAGGGTATCCGGGCGGTTGCAGTAGAGTCACTTGCAAGACGTATGGGTGTTACCAAGGGAAGCTTTTACTGGCACTTTAATAATCGTGAGTCCCTGCTGGAGCAATCCCTGATTCGCTGGGAAAAACACGATGCGGCCAATCTACAAACGTCTCTGAGTGCAATTGAAGATCCCCGTGAGCGGCTCAGATCGTTTTTCAGACGTACCGGACGCGAAAAACTGACCCACAATGTCTACAGTTCATTATGTACGGCTTCTGATCACCCGCAGGTTGAACCTCTATTGGAAAGAGTGGCAGAGCGTCGCATGAAGCATATTGAAAAGGCGTTTGAAGAAATTGGTTTTGATCCGAAAGAAGCATCACATCGTGCACGATTGACATACTCGGCCTACCTCGGTTTCTTGCAGTTACAGCAGCAGCATCAGACCCCCAGTCTGAGTTCAGAGGAGTTTGAAGCCTATATGACACATGTAATTGCGACGTTAATCCCTGAAGAGTAACCTTCACCCTTATGAGTCTTCATTCTTTTAAGCTATTGTAAATATTGACTTATTGACAGTATGAATAGCGTTGCAGCATCAGGTCGGTAAGAAAAGATGAAGCACATTTCAGACCCAAGAATACTTGTCAATCAAACCTTCAGAGACATCGAGCTTTTAAGCAGAGCGGTTAACTGGAGGCTGGATTTTCGACAAATTGACCATGGTCCTCTTCGTGCGTGGGTCATGTTGTTCGGTCATGCAGAACTAATGGTTACTCGTGTGGAATTTGATCGCAGCTTTCACCAGATTGGAAGCCCCCCTCCCGGTTTCATTACGTTTGGACTTCCTGATAAGAAGATTGGTACCTTGAGATGGAATGGGGTTGAAACCCCGCCAGGTGTGTTAATCAATTTTACCTTTGACAAGAATCTGGATTGTGTCAGTCCGGCCCCTTTTGGTGGTTTTGTTCTCTCTTTTAAAGAAGAGATATTACGTACTGCCTCTGCAGAGTTAGGTTACGGTGCGGAGCTGGTTAATAACATCAGTGCCCATCGGTTTTGGAATCCGGAAAAACATGATAGTGATCATTTGCGCCAGGCGCTTTACGCCTTGGTAAAAGTGGCTGCTGATGATGGTGATGAAGGGCTTGCCCGCTGGACAAATGTATTCAACTCAGACCTGGCCAGCCTCATGGTAAGCACCCTCGCAAGGGACAGCCTGTCACCACGGTTAGCAGGACCTGGCTTCCGGGTCGCCGCGATGAACCGTGTAATGGAGATTTTGCGAAACTGCAGCCAGTTCCCTATCAATATTGAGGCCCTTTGCACGATGGCTGGCACAAGTTGGGCGACCCTTCAACGAGCATTTGCCGATGAATTTGGTGTTACCCCGAGTTCCTATATCAAATCAAGACGTCTTGCAGCGGTTCAGGCTGAGTTAATCAGGGAAGGGAGCCAAGCTGTTATTAGCGATATTGCCAATCGGTGGGGCTTTTGGCATATGGGAAATTTTGCATCTGATTACCGAAAGCAATTCGGAGAACTACCATCGGAAACGCTTGGCCGGCTCAACCCGTAGTAATGTTATGCGGGCGACAACCACGGTTCTCCAAGTAGCGCATCTCAGCCTGGATCCAATGTGAAAAGACTAATTTTTGATGGCTACAGAGACTCTTTACTTTAAAATGCTATTCTAGAGCCGTGATCTGATTTTGGAGGTCAGAATATGAAGTCTGCAAAAGCCACCTACAGAGTTTTCGCACGCTTTTTAAGTGTCATGTTATTGACCGCCTTGTTCACAGCCTGTTCCAGCGTTGGGCCAAAGTCCATTGACAGGGACCAGTTGGATTATGGTCAAAGTATTGGCCAGAACTGGAAAAACCAGATGCTCGCCAACCTGGTTCGAATACGTTTTGGAGATATGCCGATTTTTCTGGATGTTGGGCAAGTCGTGGCAGGCTACTCGCTGGAGACGCAAGTCTCAGGTGGTCTGGGTTTTGGCACCGCTTTTGATTCCACTAACACCGGTAGCCTCGGTGCAGGTGGCAGGTTCACCGATCGTCCCACCATCACATACACACCAAAAACCGGTACCGACTACCTAACCAGTATGCTAAAGCCGATTAAACCTTCAAGTTTACTCGCGCTGATTCAATCCGGATATGATGCCAGGCTGCTGTTCACCTGGGCAGTAGAAGCGATTAATGGCCTACAGAATTATTCGGTAAGTGCCTTAGGTAAGAGAAACCCGGACCCTGAGTTCTATGAGTTTTTAGACCGCTTGACCAAATTGCAGACCAGCGGGGGGATCGCGTTTGAGCAGAGCACTGATCCTGCCACAAAGAATAACGTCATTGTATTTTTCAGAGATGTCTCGGCTTCGGAAGATGAGCTGGAGGAAGGAAAACGGGCGAGGGAAGTGGTTGGCTTGAGTACGGAGCGGGAGAAGTTCCGCGTGGTCTATTCTCCTTTCGCATTTGAAGATGACGTTCTCGCCATTCAGACCCGTTCAATCCTGCAAATCATGAGCGCCATGTCCGGGTTTGTCGATGTCCCGGAAAGTAAGGCCGCTGAGACATATAAGGGTTACGAAGTACCATCAGGGATGGAGCGCCCTTTCTATGTGCATTCAGGGCCGGACAAACCCGGATATAGTTTTGCTTCAATCAATTATGGTGGTTACTGGTACTGGATCGATCCGACCGATTTGCCCTCCAAGCGGGTTTTTACACTGATGCTCTTTCTGACAACACTCACCAGTAACGGTGGGGACGATAATAATCCGGTGTTGACGATTCCAACGGGGTGAGAGCTTGGCCTTTAATTCTGACACAACCTGTTCTCTGCTTTGTCGCTCGAGCCATCGAAAATGGTGTCGATATGTTAGATCGGCCAGGAGACACGGATATTTTCAGTCAGTGAATTGCCGTCATAGTCGACAGTTCAATGTTAAATTGACCCGACAATAAAATAAGTCTACGCTTAAGAATTAAAAAGGTAATTAAGTCAATAGCATTGCCCAGCCTATCAGTTTAAGTTAGACCAAGACTGAATTACCCATTGCGCCTAATTCCCCTGAGAAACGAAAGCCTGTTAGCCCATGAAAATACTCTTTATCCATCATGCCTTTCCTGGCCAATTTCGTCACCTTGCCCCTAAACTCGCAGCACTAGGGCACGAAGTGAAAGCTCTGACCGAAGATCAGCCCCGTTTTCCAACCGCTAACGTTGATGTTATTCGGTACCAGAGAGAGCGCAAAGGAACCAAAGGTATTCACCCATGGTTAACTGGCACAGAAGAAAAATATATCCGTGCAGAAGTTGTCCTGAACGAATGCCAAAGACTCGCTCAACACGATTTTATTCCTGATGTGGTTTACGTACATCCGGATTGGGGGGAGGCTTTATTTGTTCGAGAAGTATTCCCGAACACAAAAATTATCATATTCGCAGAGCACTATTATCAAAAAGAAAATACTGATGCTATTTTTGATCCCGAATTTGCCGACACCACTTTATTTAATCACTGCGGCGCCAAAACAAATAATGCCATTAGACTGTTGAGCCTGGAAGAGTGTGATGCCGCCATTTGCCCAACAGAGTTTCAGAAAAACAATCACCCCAGTGCTTACCACAATAAAATGAATGTTATTCATGATGGCATACCCACGCATAAGCTGGTTAAAAACCCAAACATAAAGATAAAATTTAGGGGGGAGTTAACCTTAACAAAACAAGATGATGTTATTACTTTTGCCAATAGAGGCTTAGAGCCAAGGCGAGGGTTCCATCAATTTATGCGTTGTATCCCGCTATTGCAGCAACAAAACCCGCAAGCCCATATTATTATTATGGGGAAAGATGTGACCGTGTATGGTAACTATAAAAAATTATCGGCCGGTAGTTTTAAACAACACATGCTACAAGAATTGGGCGATAGCATTGATTACAACAAAGTACACTTTTTAGACTGGTTAGATTACGCTTCTTATAAATCAGTAATAGAGCTTTCAACTGTCCATGTCTATTTAACCGCGCCCTTTATATTGTCTTGGTCCATGTTAGAAGTCATGAGTTTAGAAGGCTGTATAGTCGGTTCCAATACCACTCCAGTCACCGAGGTGATAGAGGATGGCTACAATGGCGTTTTAGTCGACTTCTTCTCTCCACCAGCGATCGCAAGCAAAGTAACTGAGTTACTTAATGATAAAAACAAGCGGCAAATGATTGGAAAAAATGCTCGTCAAACGGTGATAGATAATTATGACTTAAACACCGTTTGCTTGCCCCGGCAGGTTGATATAATTCAAAATATTCAGGTCGACTAAAATTGAAGGGCCGGATACGTTTTTCAAAAATGTATCCGGCCCTTTAAATTTAGAGTTACGATTAATTGATTCGGTCTAATTGTGGACCTGAAGCGACCAATGAGCGACCTTCTTCGTTATCGGTAAACCCTGCAAAGTTGTCTATAAACAGCTTGCCCAGCTTCTCTGCCTTGGCCTGCCATTCTGACACATACTCATAGGTATCACGCGGATCCAAAATGCTGCTATCGACGCCAGGTAACGCCAGTGGAATCTCCAGGTTAAAAATCGGTAACATCCTGGTTTCTGCCTTTTCGATCGAGCCATCGAGAATGTTGTCGATAATACCTCGGGTATCCTGAATCGAGATACGCCTGCCGGTCCCGTTCCAGCCGGTATTGACCAAATAGGCATCAGCACCACATGCTTCCATCCGTTTCACCAACTGCTCACCGTACTGGGTCGGATGCAAACTCAGGAACGCCTTGCCGAAACAGGCTGAGAAAGCTGGTGTTGGCTCGGTGATACCCCGCTCTGTCCCTGCCAGTTTTGCGGTAAAACCAGAGAGGAAGTGATACTTTGTCTGGCCGGGTGTTAGTTTGGATACCGGAGGCAAAACACCGAAAGCATCCGCTGTCAGAAAGATGACTTTATTTGCGTGACCGCCCTTGGATACGGGTTTGACGATATTTTCGATATGGTAGATCGGGTAGGAGACGCGGGTGTTTTCAGTCGTTGAATTGTCGTCATAATCGACAGTTCCGTCATCTTCTACCGTGACATTCTCCAACAAAGCATCGCGTTTCACGGCATGGAAGATATCCGGTTCGGCCTCTTCGCTCAAATGGATGGTCTTGGCGTAGCAACCGCCTTCAAAGTTGAACACGCCGTTGTCGTCCCAGCCATGTTCGTCGTCGCCAATAAGTGCGCGCTTGGGATCAGTGGAAAGCGTTGTCTTGCCGGTACCTGAAAGACCGAAAAAGATTGCAGTGCTGCCATCCTCGCCGACGTTGGCGGAGCAGTGCATGGCAGCCATGCCACGTAACGGAAGGAAATAGTTCATCATCGAGAACATACCCTTCTTCATCTCACCGCCGTACCAGGTACCGCCGATCACCTGCATTTTTTCTGTCAGGTTGAAAACGGTATAGACCTCGGAATTGAGACCATGTTCTTTCCATTTCTGGTTGCTTGTCTTAGAGCCGTTCATGACAATAAAGTCAGGCTCACCGAAATTCTCCAGCTCCTCCTCGGTTGGGCGCAGGAACATGTTTTTGACAAAGTGTGCCTGCCACGCAACTTCCATAATAAACCGTACTTTCAACCGTGTATCAGCATTGGTACCGCAGAAGGCATCGATAACGAACAAGCGCTTGCCGGAGAGTTGTTTGGTCGTCAGCGCCTTGAGATCGGCCCAGACTTCCGGAGTTGTTGGTTTGTTGTCGTTTGGCGCCTTGGGTGATGTCCACCAGATGGTGTCACGGGTGACATCGTCCATGACGATATATTTATCTTTGGGAGAGCGACCGGTAAATTCACCCGTCATCACATTGACAGCGCCATACTCTGTAACAACACCTTTTTCAAAGCCTTCCAGTTCTGGTTTCGTCTCCTCTTCGAATAACTTCTCATACGAAGGGTTGTAGACTATTTCCTGTACGTCAGTGATGCCATATTTACTCAGATCCAGATTTACCGCACTCATTTTTGGAAACTCCCATTTCTAGCTTTAGTCAAAATTAATAAAGTATATCTATTTGTTAATATTAGAGTTATTTTTTGTAGCGCACCCCAATTCAATAGTACTCGTCTGAAATAATTATCAGCAATCACTTGTAAATAGATACGGTCAGGATACGGCATGAATTGTTACCAGGTATTGACCGAAATCAACAAAAAATGCACAGCTGAGAATCTTCCCAAGAGTGATGATACCAGTGCATACTGTCATATGCTCTCAATCTTCAAACCAGTTCATCGCGCTTTTTATCGCCGGGGACAAATCGTCTTCATAGTTGCTTAATCGGTTTGAGAAGGAGTTTTTCAACATTTGATTTACCGCTACAAAGCGATCATGGTCACCTTCCCACGCTATTTCCGGATTCAGCATCGCCTCCGGATAGCCTGCAAAACCGCATACTGATTGATACTTCCAGTTGTTGTCCATATGCCACTTGAATTGGTGTACCTTATCACTCTGAATTGCAGAGACAAATCTCCGCAGTAAAGTGAGGTTGACCACAGCGGTATCGTTTTTACGGGGCCCGATCGGAATTGCGTTCAATATCCAGCATTGGCTTTGTGCGCGTTCAAGTTTCTCGTATAAAAGTCCGGCATAAAAAGGCTCACGGTAAAAGGCAAGATCGCTGGTGTAAAAGGGTAAATAAGAGATAGTGGGGAACTCTTCGGGTTGGGAAAGGTTCCACTTCGATTCATAACCCAGCAACAGAAAAATTGCAGCTTGCTCCCGGGTCAATTTTCCCATTGCCGGCAGCACGCCCATCGAATCCTTTACGATAATAAAAACATGTTTTGGAAAAGCGGACACCCCGCTTCTGTCGGCATGTTGTAAATGGGCGATAGGGAAGGATGCAACCGAATGATATTTGGGATTTTTTCTCTCAAAAATAATATGTCGCTTTTCATCGATATCAGCATTTTCCAGGATAGTTGCAAATTTTCGTGTAGCCGAATAAATCCTCGGATCCATAATTTCATCAAGCCCATCGACCAGGGTTCGGCACCCCCACTCCATATTGGTGAAATCGTTTTGGGTCCAGCCATGGCAGTCGTCCCCGAAAAATGCGTAATTGGTATTGAGACAGAGACTATTTTTCAGTGCCTGATCTCTTCCAAAAAAGACGGATAAGCTGCCATCGTCACCCTTAATAGAGGAGCAACGTACGGGTATCATGTCATTCTTTGGCAGGACAAAGCTCAAGGTAAAAAAGACAGCCTTTCGAATTGCATTTGAAGAGTTTGCACCAACGATCAGGATCAGCTTCTTGAGGAGGTTAATCAGGATCATATTCTCTTCGACGCCTGCGCCGGCTTTGAACTCGGGAACATGAATCAGCGTGTATTCAGGGAAGAACGACTCCATCTCCTCACTGCTCACATGACGAAACATGTGCCTTGCAAAAAGATTGGGCCATGCATCCTGGGTGATAATACGCAGTGGAATACGGCAGGATGCTTCCGATCCGGCATAACAGTCCTGGATATAGACCGATTGATCTTTAAGCAAATCTTTCAGACTATCAAAAATGCAGTGGTAGTCCTCTATCTCAACGGGCGTTACCACATCGCTCCAATGGATATCATTTTCACTGGAGGGTTCCCTGACAAGGTATACCCCAATATCGGCAGCAGACTCAAACTCAACCTTGTTGATCACGACCGGCCCAAGATGGGCCAGTACGCCTTCACCCCGCCGGACGATCTCTTCAACGAGCCTGGGCGTCGATAAGTTGTGGGAGACCTGCTTGATTCCATGAAGATTGATCAAATCAAGACCATAGTCTCCGCTACCAAATTCGATCTCAAGAAAGGAGTTGAAAGAAAAGGCACGTTCGGAGACGGTATTGGGTACCTGGATAAAGGGTATGCCATATTTTTCGGCTGAAAACTGGTCTACCTGGCTGTCTCCGATAAAGACCGCTTCCTTAGCTTCAACCTGACAATGGTCTAAAATCGTATCAAGTCGCTTCAAATAGTCCCACTTGTCGATATGCTCCGCACCATAAATCGCCTTTAATTTATTTAAGATTCCGAATCGTTTGGCAATTCTGGTCAAGCGCGTTTTCTGACCGTCAGAACTAATCACGATCTCTAGATTTTTCTGAACTGCAAAATACTCGATAAAATTAAGGAACCCATACCGAAGCATCCAGGTAATACGCTCCTTCTTCATCGGGTCCTTGAAGATATCAGCTTGTGTCCGACTTAAATCCGGCTGAAAAATTGTGTCATGGGCGTCAACGATAATTAATTTCGTTCCGGGAGGGATTCTGTATGTTGATCGTTCGTTTACGGTGCTCATTGATACGATCCTATATTAAATGGTGTTCTGTTCCATGATTATTGTGAACTGATTTTCCAGGAAATCTATTATCGTTGCCGGTTGGTAGCAATACTGACCACTTTCAAAATGGTCCATGAGGAATTTTTCCGGTATCGCGCGAACAAGGCGGCTAATAACATTCAAATCAGTTTTTCTGACCTTCAGCACAAGATTGGCAATAGTTATACGGTACAGGTTATCAGGGGCCAACTCTGCGATCTGTCTGAAATAATCCCTGAGTGCTGATGCTCTCACCTCTTTTTGAGCGAGATAGTGCGATTCATCGGATTCGAACATAAGTTCAGGAAACAACATCTCTCCAAAATCCACCGTGAAGATCGGACCCTGCAGACCCTGTGGCAGGAGATAATCATAGGGCTTGCGGTCTTTCGCACCGCCAAATAACTGATCCAGAAAGTCCGAGAGAATCAAATCGGCATAATTGCTGCAGTGAGCGATAATCAAATTGCCAAAACTCTGTGAATCAGAGGACTCTCTATTCTGGAAAAACTGCAAATTCAAAGGATTTGAGTCTTCCCGGAACAGAGACAGGCCCCAGGTAATGTTCAGCTCTCTGAACTTCTTATTGAGCACATCCACCAGGAAGGGAGAGGGGTGCGTTTCCTGCACAGATCTCGATAGCACATAGCGGTGATGATCAGGGTCGGCAAGTTGTTTTCCATCGCTGAATGCCAGGTTGAACCGGGAATTCTTATACCCAAAGTAATTGTGTGGAACCGGCACCCCCAGCAACTGCCCGAACGCCGATGCCAAAACCTCGTGAATAACATCTCTGCCATGGTGATTGAAGACATCGTCAAAAACAGAACCATCTTTTTCAACGAGCTTTTCTTTTCTGGAGAGGTAAAAAATGAACAACTCCCTTAATTTCGGATCCTGGATGTTACCGGGCTGTGTATCATCGGTAATCGATCCGATGGCAGACAACTGCCGTTGAATGACTTCTCGTTCAAAATTGACTTCGGCCACCTCGGGCTCATCAAAAAAACAAAATGTTCTTTCGGGAACAGAACATTCATCAAACTGAAAGAGGGACATTGAAAAATCAAGAAAATTTTTATAACTCAATGAGTAGCGACTAGATATCCGCAAGTAAACATCTTCGCCCTTGGCGTAAAACAAGTTGCCATCAATACTTAAAATCAAGATGTCGTGGATGTGGCACTTTGGATAATTGGTGACGCCATACTTCGAACGGTCAGTTTTAAGCAACTCGATGCCCGGTCGATTCAGGTCGATCACCGTCTCAACCTGGTTTATAAGCCCACTGTACATGTCATCATTATTTTCGATGTACATTCAATGCTCCAATAATTCTGTATTGTCAGATTCCATTTCTGAGCTTCATATTCAGAATCGTCAAACCGATCACACCGCTTCTACACCAGGGTAGTTTAGCGCTACCGGAATCTGGTGGAATGACATACCGCAAGTTCGCGTCAGATTGCTCTGCATGTCCAACATTTGTGT
>JAOUCZ010000287.1 GCA_029859505.1 Lysobacterales bacterium
TGAGGGGATCAAGGAAATACAGTCTACAGCACGCCGTGGCAGCGGCAGGGTAAGAGCCGAGATCCTCAGTGAATATGACATTGCCGAGGTCTTGGATGAAATCAAGAGCCGTGTCGATGCCATTCCGACTTTTCCGGATAATACTGAAAAACCGGTCGTTTCACGCACCCGGTTCCAACAGCGTGTCCTGATCGTGACCGTCTATGGTGACGTTCCGGAACAAACGCTAAAGGAGTACGCGAAGCAAACCCGTAACGAGGTGGTCGCGCTTCCTGGTGTGAGCAAAGCCCAGGTACTGGGCTCGCGCGATTATGAAATCAGCATAGAAGTCAGTGAGCATACCCTGCAATCCTATGATCTTACCCTTGCCGAAGTCGCATCGGCAATCCGCCGGGGCTCGCTGGACTTGCCTGCGGGAGCCATTCGCTCGGCAGCCGGCGACATCCAGGTAAGAACCAAGGGCCAGGCCTATGTCGGGCGTGATTTTGAAGATATCGTGATCCGTGTCAACACCGATGGGTCGCGATTATTGCTGAAGCAAATTGCTGATATTCGTGATGGATTCGTGGATGTGGGGCGATTCTCGGAGTTCGATGGCAAATCGGCGGTTTCCATCGAGGTGCAGTCGGCTGGCCTGGAGAGTGAACTCGATATCTCCGCCACGGTGAGAAAATGGGTGGATGAGCGGCAGACAAACCTCCCTGCCGGGATCAATGTTGCCTATTGGGCGGACATTACCTACTACCTGCAGGGCCGACTGGACATGATGATGAAAAATCTGGCCTTCGGCGGCTTGCTGGTGTTCTTGTCACTGTCACTATTTCTGCGTTTGAAGCTGGCGTTCTGGGTGATGGTCGGTTTACCGGTCGCTTTTTTGGGTACCTTCCTGTTGTTACCTTCACTGGGTATTACAGTCAATCTGATCAGCCTGTTTGGCTTCATCGTGGTCCTGGGTATTGTTGTTGACGATGCCATCGTGGTGGGTGAATCCGCGTACACCAATATGCGTGCAAAGGGGCACTCGGTCGATAACATCATCGAAGGCGTGCACCGGGTTGCTGTCCCGGCCACCTTCGGTGTTCTGACCACCATCGCGGCTTTTATGCCGATACTGCTGGTCGGTGGCACATCCGGGCAATTTCTCGCGCCAATTGGCTGGGTCGTCGTTTTATGCCTGATTTTTTCCATCGTGGAATCCAAGCTGATCCTCCCGGCTCACCTGGCCCATATGAAGGTTAAACATTATAGTGAGGACACCCATAACGTATTTGTTCGATTCCAGCGCTTCTTTAGCGAAGGTCTGCATCATGTCGTTGATAACCACTATGCACCTTTTCTGAAAAAGTGCGTCAAGCGTCGCTACCTGACCATTGCGGCTTTCATTGCCATGTTGATTCTATCTGTTGGCCTCATCGTCGGCGGGGTTCTTCGTGCGGTTTTTTTCCCTGATATATCTTCCGATTTCCTGCGGGTTAGTCTGGAAATGAATGAAGGGACACCTTCAGCACAAACCCATGTTGCGCTGCGCGAGTTGGTATCAGGGCTCAGGGAAGTCGACAGGGAATTAAGTGCAGAGCTCGGCCGGGAGTCGGGAGCAGTGGTCAATCACTCGCTGGCGATTGCGAGCGGCGAAACGTCCGGGCGGGTAAACGTGGAACTTACCAAAGATGAAGGTAACATTCCGACCGGCACTGAAATTCTCAGGCTCTGGCGTGAAAAAGTCGGCGATATTCCGGGCGTTAAGCAACTGGGCTTCAGTGGCAGGGGAGGAGGTCCCGGTGGCGGCCCGGCTATATCACTGCAACTGATCGGCGCCAACATTGACCAGGTTGCCCGTGCATCACGGGAACTGGAGCGACGCATTCGTGGTTATACGGGTGTTTATGATATTCGTAACAGCTACGAACGCGGTCGGCCGGAAATCAAGTTGAATATCAAGCCCGAGGCGGAAACGCTTGGATTGACGCTGGCCGACCTGGCCTCCCAGGTGCGTGCCGGATTCTACGGCGATGAGGTTCAACGTGTGCAAAGAGGCCAGGATGAAGTCAAGGTCATGGTCCGCTTTCCCAAGGACGAGCGCGACTCGGTGGGCTATCTTAACAACATGAAAATACGCACACCTAGCGGTGGGCGTGTGCCGTTCAGTGCCGTCGCAGAAGTAGAAATGACAGAAAGTCCAATTTTTATCCAACGCTTCGATCGCGAACGGGCGGTGCTTTTGACCGCTGAAGTGGATAAGGACATTGCAGAACCGGCAAAAATTACAGCTGACATCCTGCAACAGGAATTGCCCAAGGTACTTTCACAATTTCCGGGCGTACGGTCGAGACTCAGTGGGTCCAGCCAGGCAGCCAAGGAAGTGCAGGGTCAGTTATTGGGCGGTGCTGCCCTGTCACTGTTCCTGATATTTGCATTGATGGCTATCCCGTTGCGCTCCTATGCCCAGCCCCTGTTGATCATGTCGGTTATTCCCTTTGGCACCATCGGTGCATTGATAGGCCATTGGATTCTCGGAATACCGGTTTCCATGTTCAGCTATTTCGGTATCATTGCTTTGTCGGGTGTCGTGGTGAACGACAGCCTGATCCTGGTGGACTATATCAACAAGGACATAGCCAAGGGGGTTCCATTAGAAAAAGCGGTGATTGATGCAGCGCGCTACCGCTTCAGGCCCATCCTACTGACGTCACTGACTACCTTCCTCGGGCTGGCGCCAATTACCATTTTTGAGACCAGCACGCAGGCCCAACTGGTCGTGCCGATGGCGGCATCGCTGGCATTTGGTATCCTCTTTGCCACGCTGATCACCCTGATTCTGATTCCAACGCTCTACCTGATTCTGGACGATTTTCAGGCTTGGTGGAAAGCGGCCTTGAATGAGGTGTCCCTGGAGTCTATGCGTGTGTTCTCGGCGATATTTCGAAGGTAGCGGGAGCGGTGGACCGGTTTATCATTTTGAGCGGGAAGACATGTGTGGGGTCCTAGATGCCATTTTAGCGTTTGATTTCGGGGTAGGCGGTTGGTAACAACCACTGGGTGTCAAGCCTTCTCAGCTCGGACTGAAAACGTACGCAGATTCCTGCCCGCATAATGAACTTCTGCTGCTTGGGTGGTTGGATTTTCTCAATAAAAGGGCGCTGACCCCTTTAACACTTTTTCTTCCCTTCTTTAACATCTTTAACAGTCTGCTAAACAGGTATTATTTAGAATAGACTGTCCCGTAAGGTCTGACATATCTACAGTTTGCAGTAGAATATGCTCTTCTTCGGCACCGGGGTATCTGAGCATTTTGAATTCTCTTAACACACAGCAGTTGACAGATAAGTTCTTGCGGGAAGGTTTTCTAGTTCTTGAAAACTTTTTTGATGATCAACTGATGGATCAGTACAACGGTCTTATTCTTGATCATTTCGGCGAGTCTCCCGAGTTTATGCATAGCAAGGAATTTCTGGAGAAGTCCTCAACCGAGGTTATTCCCTGGTTTCCGCAGAATGAAGGAGTCACAGAATTCGATGTAGTTGAAAATGATCAGCGGCTGAACCAGCTAACAGATAGCATCCTCGGTGACGGTTGGTACTCCGATTACAGTATGGTGATGTTCTCCGGCCAAGGCACCAAAGGGCAATCCTGGCACCAGGACTGTCCACCTGACGATCCACGTAAGTTCAATATGAACCGCCTGGTTTACACCATGGACATCGACGCCGACATTGGCGGGCAAACCGCAGTAGTACCTGGTTCACACTTGCGAGGTTTGTTACCAGCCGGCAAGGAAGATAACGACTTTGATGACAAGTTGATATTTGAACCTAAAAAGGGAACCGTAATATTGTTACACGGCCACACCTGGCACAAAGTCCTGCCGGTACACGGCAAGTACCGTGTTTCAACCAATTACCGCAGCGCTCCAAAAGGCACACCCAAGGGCATCACCGATATCTGCGTCTATCAAAATATGCGCTATCGCTTCTCAACCAGTACCATAGTTGAAGAGCGCTCATAAACAGAAGTGTGACTGAACGCCATCAAGCGTTGCCAGTAGCACTGTGCTTGCTGAAAAACATGCTTGTATCATGCCTGCACTTTGGCAATCACGCTGTTGACGGGTCTGTCAATGCCAACCATGGCAACGTCCTAATAGTCCTGCGCAAGGTCGAAGGCAAAAGGCTCTGACCCTACCCATTTGAAGAGCTACCAAACGAGGGGAATGAGCCGCTTGGTCCTGACCCGGTAGACTGCGAATTCCTCTCCGTACCGCTCTGCTAAATATTCATCCAACGGGGGGATGTGCACGAACATGAACATCAGCAACATTAAGAGTGGCAGACCAAGTGTCCAAAATGTGGCAGTGAGAAGGGACCACCCGGTAAAAAGAACGACATCTCCAAAGTAGTTCATGTGCATCGAGTATCTGAAAAGTCCACCGGTGAAGCAATGGCCCTTGCTAGACGGTTTCTTTTTCCAGAGCTTGCGTTGAACTTCCGATGCGGAATTAAGATATGATCCGGAAAGATAGAGTCCCAGCGCGAATAAATCCAAACAGGAAATCGCG
>JAOUCZ010000288.1 GCA_029859505.1 Lysobacterales bacterium
TTCACCCATTAACAATGCCGGCGCGTATTCCTGCAGGGAAAACTGTTCAACTTCCTCCATGAATGCTTCAAGGTTTTCCGGCTTGTCCGCTAGCGCGTCGTGGTACCAGGCACTGGCCGCAAACGTCGGCAGAAACATCACATGTGGCAGGTCTATTCCCATCCCGGAAAAACCGGTGGTCATTGTCATGAAAGGCGAGACCAACACAACACCGTTGAGTGCAAGGTTATGTTCGGTCAATAATCGCCACGCCACGCCACCGCTACGCATACCCCCGTAACTTTCACCAAGTATGAATTTTGGTGAAGCCCAGCGCCCGTTTTCGGTGACGTACTGAACAATAAAATCAGAAACAGAGCGAATATCCTGATCGACTCCCCAGAAGTCTTTACCTTTACCTTCTCCAACCGGTTTCGAGAACCCGGTGCCAACAGGATCTATCATGACCAGATCAACTTCATCGATGATACTGAAATCATTGTCGACATGCCTGAACGGTCCGTTTGAACTGAAACCCGCATCCGTCGCAACCGCCCGCTGTGGTCCAAGGATACCCATATGCAACCAGATCGATGCTGAACCCGGACCACCATTGTAGGCAAACATCAAGGGTCGGTTTTTGGACCGCTTTCCATTTGCCACGTACGCCGTGTAACCCATTAGAGCAATTGGTTTGCTTTCTTTGTTTTTCATCAGCATCGTGCCGGCAGTAGCCGTGTAGTTAACCGTCTTGCCGGCCAGGTTCATTTCATGCTGAGTAGTGAACACCTTCGCCTCAGGCACTGGCACCGCATCCGCAGTTTCGCTTTTATCAGAGGCTGAGACGAATGTGCTGCATATTAGCAGCAAGAAAACGAGGATCATTCTTGTCATAGTTTTTATCCTGGAATGGCGTTTTATGGTTGGTTGGAAGCCAAGTCTACCAGTTCCTCAAGGGAGATTTAGCTATAGCAACCTGCCTGGTTCACTAATAACAAAAGGTAACAAGTCAAAACACCCATTTATTTAGACATGCAACGCGAAGGATGTCCTGTCCTTTTTTCTCCAGTCTTTTTCGTCAATTTTAACCTGACCAAATAGCCCGATTGCGGTATTCTTAGCCGACTCGTGGTTTTGTCACGTCTGCGATACGTCGACAGGACACAAAAGCAACTCTGGATAACAAGAACTGGAGGCCACATGGAAACCATACCTAATACCCGATCCCAAACCCGTTCGTTTACCACGATTTTCCTCATCGAAATGTGGGAACGCTTTGGTTTTTACGGAATGCAGGCGCTCATCGTGTACTACATGGTACAGCGGCTTGGGTTCCCGGATGAACGCGCAACACTGGTTTGGGGTGCCGCTGCGGCACTGATTTATGTAGCACCTGCCATCGGTGGCTGGATCGGCGACAAGGTTCTCGGCACCCGGCGTACCATGCTGCTCGGGGCTGTGGTGTTGACCCTCGGTTACACCCTCATGGTGGTGCCGGGTCAGAGTGTCTGGTTCCTGTTCTTTTCATTGGGCGTTATCGTTGTGGGCAACGGTCTGTTCAAGGCCAATGCCGGTAACCTGGTACGCAAGATTTACGAGGGTGATGATTCCCGTATCGACAGTGCTTTCACCATCTATTACATGGCCGTCAATCTTGGCGCGATGATTTCACAGTTACTGACCCCATGGCTGAAGGATTATGTTAACGAAACCTATGGTAACGAGCTCGGCTGGCACGTCGCCTTCGCGGTTTGTGCCATCGGCTTGTTAATGGGCCTGGTTAATTACTGGCTGATGCGTCGCACCATGGATCACATTGGTTCAGAGCCTGATGAATTGCCGCTGAATTGGGGCAAACTGGGTGCGGTAATCGCTGGCAGTATCGTGGCCGTATTCGCTTCTGCCTATATCCTGGAACACCAGGGTGTCGCGCGGGCATTTGTATATCTCGCCGGCGTGGTGGTGATCGGTATTTTTGCCTACCTGATCAGTACCGGTCAGCGTAGTGAGCGAGCGGGTCTGATCGCGGCCCTTGTGCTGACAGTGCAGACGGTTTTCTATTTTATTTTTTATCAGCAGATGTCAACCTCTCTGGCTCTGTTTGCATTGCGTAACGTTGACCCGTCCTTCATCGTTTTTGGTGTACACCTGTGGGATTGGTCCCCGGCGCAATTTCAGGCCTTTAATCCGATCTGGGTCTTTCTTCTCAGCCCGATCCTGGCCTGGGTTTATGTCCGTGCGGGTGACGCGGGTAAAGATATTTCAATCGCCGGCAAATTTGTCCTTGGTTTCCTGCTGGTGGCTGGTGGCTTTTTTATCTACGGTGCTTCAGAGCACTTTGCAGACAGCACAGGCAAGGTGTCCTCGTGGTTGATGGTTTGGGGTTATGGCGCTATTTCGCTGGGTGAACTGCTGGTCAGTGCTCTCGGCTTGGCGATGATCTCCCGCTATGTGCCGGCACGGATGGGCGGGTTCATGATGGGTGCTTATTTTGTTGCCTCGGGTGTCTCACAATATCTTGGTGGTCTTGTCGCTACCTTTGCCAGCGTGCCTCGTGATATCACTAATCCACTGGAGACTCTGCCGATCTATACCAGCCTGTTCAACAAGTTGGGTATAGCTGCCCTGATCTGTACCGCGATTGCGATTGCCGTACTGCCGCTGATGAACCGCTTGTCGAAGGCTCACCATGAGGGTGACGCTTGAAACTAAAATCCGCCGGCTTGAAAAGATCATCCCGATGATTCTGTTGAATTTAGTACCAGCATTAGCATAAATGTTTAGAATCAATTTAATAGTCACTTTCAGACAATAAAACATGTGTAGTCAAGCTGGCAAAACCAATGTAAAACCCGCCAAGCTGCATCCAAGGAACCTGCATCAAGGTCGATACGACCTGGCAGCCCTTTGTGCAAGCAGTCCGGAGTTAACGCCTTATTTGAAAAAGAACCCAAGGGGCGAGAAAACCATCGACTTTAGCGATAGCCATGCTGTGCTGCACCTGAATAAAGCACTACTGGCTCACTATTACGGTGTGACCAATTGGCAAATTCCAAAGGGTTATTTGTGTCCACCTGTTCCAGGGCGCGCAGACTATATTCATTACATCGCAGATCTTCTGACATCTGAAAACCATCCAAGGGTGCCGACCGGCAAGAATGTTCGTGTGTTCGATATTGGTACCGGTGCGAACTGCATCTACCCCATTATCGGCAGCCAGAGTTATGGATGGAAATTTATAGGTACAGATACCGACCCGGTATCAGTAAAAACGGCACGTGTAATTGTGCAATCCAACCCCTGTCTATCGAAGTTGATAGAACTGCGTCTGCAGGCAGATCCAGGTTCAATTTTCAAAGGGGTCATCAATCCGGCTGAGCAGTTTGATGTTTCAATGTGCAATCCGCCTTTTCACGCTTCTGAAGCTGAAGCTCTCGCAGCCAACCAACGTAAGCGCAACAATCTCGCTAAAGGAAAAGTGGGTAAAAGCGGTAAGCGACGAAACTTCGGTGGACAGAAAAGTGAGCTCTGGTGCGCAGATGGTGAGATTGGCTTTCTGAGCAGGATGGCCAATGAAAGTGTCGAATACTCCGCCCAGGTTAACTGGTTCACAAGCCTTGTTTCGAAAGGCAGCAACATTCCGCCAATCAAAAAATTGCTGTCCCGGCTGGGCGCACAAAAGATTGATGTCATCAAAATGAACCAGGGACAGAAGATCAGCCGGATACTTGTTTGGAGGTTTCTGACTGATTAACAACAATGCTTGTTAAGCGCCCCGGTTATGGCAGCATCATGCCCCTGATGGTGAAAAATAATACCGCTGCTATCAATGCTGATGCGGGCACGGTAATCACCCAGGCAGCCGCAATTCGCTTTAACGCGGAACGCTTGACGAGTTCCTGGCGATAAACCCGCCCAAGTGCTTTTCGCTCTTTCTTTGTCAGGTCAGCTTTGGCTGTATGTTTTTTCATATCATCCAGCATTTTGCGCTTTCCTTCCAACGTGGCTACTTCAAACTCGTGAAGGAATTGCTCGACCACATCGTGATCTTTTCCACTGTGATGGTGTTCGATGTCATGAATGATCCTCGAGTAGTTGGCTTTCAGGTACTCACGCAAGAAGCCGATACCAAAAATACCACCAACGGCTATATGGGTTGAACTAACCGGTAGCCCGAGCTGGGAAGCCAGAATAACGGTAACCGCAGCTGCCATCGCAATGCTGAATGCGCGCATCTGGTCGAGTTGAGTGATTTCACTTCCAACGGTTCTGATTAATTTGGGCCCAAATAGTGCAAGACCAAGGACGATACCAATTGCACCCACGGCCATTACCCACAATGGGATTGCGGCCTTGGTAGCAACACCCCCGCTGACCACGGCATCACTGATTGCAGCAAGTGGCCCCACCGCATTGGCTACGTCATTTGCACCATGGGCAAAGCTGAGTAATGCAGCGGCAAAAATCAGGGGCAGGGTGAACATTGAATTGACACTGCTTTTTTCATTTTTCATGCTTAATGAATACTTGCGCACCATTGGTGATATGACCAAATAGGCA
>JAOUCZ010000289.1 GCA_029859505.1 Lysobacterales bacterium
ATGCACCGGTTGGAGCGAAGCACAACGCACTTACGAACCCTCTGAGCCGTAGTCAATTACTTGAATCAACCATGCTTTGCGGACAAATCCTGGCCGATGCAAGGCATGGTTCAGCTCGATTACCCGCAAAAAGATTGGCAATACAAGTTGACAGTGATATTTCGATATACCAAAATCGCACGGAGTGGGGATGCTGTACCAGGACACCAATAAAAATTTATTCTCGCAGTGACGTGCCTGATTTTTGTAATTCAATTAAAAAGGAAATTTTTGATGAAATTATATCCATGGTCAGTAACTGGTTTTGTTACCACATTTTTACTCTTTACCTCAGCCGTTAGTGCCAGTGAGTGGGGTGAGCCGGGTGATTCCAATAGTACAATATTGGCCTCTGATTTTTGTGCCAACTACAATATTTCCGGTCCGGCTACAAGTCCCGGTAGCACCAGCGGCGATTTTGGCACTATGGAGGCGGGAGACACCTTTACATTCACCGCCACAGGGAATGGAACAGGAACCTGGCGGATCGTAGGAGGCCCGGATGGAAACCCAACTTTCGCATCGGGTGGCACATTTCCGGGAACCCTGACTTACGAGGTTCCACCAAGTGGTCCGGTAACTGACGGCATGGGATTCTTTGTTGACACTTACACGGGTGACGGCGATACCATTTCGGGATCTTGTGGAGATGCCGTGTCCGCCCCGGTCCCATCCTTGTCTTCCTGGAGTCGGATATTGGCGGTCGTATTAATCGGCTTATTTGGCTTTGCAGCATTCCAGCGCAGGCGTCTGCGGGAACACAGATAGCATCCAGTTTTGAATAAGAATAACGTGCCAGGGAAAACACCCTGGCGCGTTACTCTGACCCTGTTTAGTGTTGAATGTGCTTAGGCAAGGTTGCCTGTGTACGTACTAAGCGGCCCACGCATTAAAGCTACCTTTCCACTATCAGTCACTCGCCTGCACTTCATATGAGGTGAATTTGCGAATATTAATCACACCGGTATCAAACAAGAGATACTGGCCTTTAATACCCATCAAGGTACCCTCTACAAGCGGATGCTTGTCGAAGTTATGCGATTTGATTTTTTCCGGAAACTCAAGAACAGGGTACCTGATACGGGTGACATCATTGCATTGATCTTCGATTTCATCGGCCGGGAAATTGTCAAAACAATGACTCATGTCTGCGTGGAACCTCGCTTTGAGTTCATTTGCTGTGGCCAGTAAATCCATATCCGGCTGATTCTCCTTCAGCATGGTTCGCCAATTGGTTTTATCCGCTATCAAACCTTTGAACGCCGTTTCAACATAACCTGATTGCCGGCGGGTATTTACCTTGAACATGATGCTGGCTTGCGTAGCCCCCTGGTCTACCCACCTCGTTGGAATCTGGGTATGACGGGTAATTCCAACTTTTAACCCGGATGTATTGGAGAGATAAACAAAGTGAGGAACAAAACAGTTCTTCTCGCCCCACTCAGGCTCACGGCAGGTGCCTTTATGAAAGTGACAGGTCTCGGGTTTCAGAATACACATATCGCATTGCGCCAGGCGTCTCATGCACGGAAAACAAAACCCTTGCGAGAAACTTTTTTTTGTTTTTCTACCGCAGTTCTTGCAAGTGATGTCACCCAGAAATTCCAGCTTCAGGTACTTTCCTATATACGGGTTTAGAGACAACTCCTGTTGTCCTGCCAGCAGATAATAATTGACCTCATCAGGGTGATTCTGGTTGCCCAGTTCAACACGCATTTTTCTTAAAGGTCCGGATAACATTATTTATTCGCCTGGTGTATTTTGAAGAGCAATATATTAATACGGCTCGCCTGGATTGTGGGCGCCCCAAACTATTGCGAACTATTATTATTCTTCTTCAGTAACTTAACCATCTCCTGGTATTCAGGAATACTCGCAAAATAGTGCTGGTACAGGGGGTCAAGCGCGAGTTGCCAGTTGGTGACGGCTGAATAAAAATCTGAGTCCACTTGCTTTGCAATCTCCCAAAGGACCTCAACATCACCACATTCAGCCATTGCTTGCGCAAGCATGAACTGCATTGGTTCCTGATTATCCGCTGAGATCAACGTGAGTGAATCTGTTATTTCAGTATAACGACGCGATGCTGCTTCATCGTCGGCAAGACATGCAAGATAGGCAAACCCGGCGTAGTCAAGTTCAGGCGAGTTACCGCCAAGAGGTAGATTCTGCCCCAATCGTTCCGCTACTGATGCAAGAGTTTTAGTGGCTATTTGTCGTGACTCTTCTTCACGACCGGATAGATTAAGCAATTCTGCAACCTGGATTTCAAATTTTGTTGCAGTCCAGAAATCAGCTTCACTACTAATTTCATTAATCCAACTGATCTGTTGATCAAGTTCTGCCAGATTCATTAGCATTCTCAGCGCGAGAGGGTTAGATACAACCAACAGGGGACTGGTCTGCTTGACAGACTCCATTATTCTTAGGTATTCACTCTTATTACCGAACAGAACCAATGAGTAATTTGCAAGATTAGCCTGGATCGTCATGTCATCCGGAAATTTTGCTGCACTTTCACGGGCATACCCTATTGCCTCTTCGTGCTGGCCGATACCCACCAGGTGAAACGTCCTTTCTGCCCCGATGATAGGATGTTCCGGGTCAAGCGATTCCGCCAGGGTGATAACTGGCAAGCCGAGAGCATATTGACCAAGACGTTTATAAGACGATGCGATTGCGATGAGCAACTCCGTATCATTCGGCATGAATGGAAGAGCTTTCTGGTAGGAGAAAAGCGCCTCCTGCTAATTTCTCTCCACGGTATAGTGAAAATTACCCTGCGCAATATCAGCTTCAGGCCGGCCAGGCCATTGCTCTAAGATACGATCTGTAACGATTTTGGCCTTTTCCCGATAGACACCCTCCGGGTCGACACCTATCCAGACCAGGCGGCCATAAACCTCTGCGAGTAAGACCTGCGCATCCATGAAGTTGGGGTCCAGTGCGACCGCCTGCTCCAGCAACGGTCGCATCTGTTTAAAACCTTCCGCAGCAAGCCAGGTCCGGCCCAGTTCACGTGCTTTGAGATAGAGGTCGTAAGCCTGGGTATTCTGCGTTGGAACTTCTGCCAGTCGTTCGGCTTGTTCCGGTGAAAGCTCTGCTTCGAGTTGAGCTGCGATCTTCTGAGCAATTTCACTTTGTATGGCAAAAATATCTTCCAGTTTACGATCGTAATTATCGGCCCAAAGGTGATCGTCATTCGAGGCGTCTATTAACTGTACGGTGACCCGCACCTGGTCTCCGGCACGACGTACGCTTCCCTCCAGTACATGGCTGACATCCAGTTGCTGACCGATTTCCTGAATATTGAGGCCTTGTTCGGCTATCTTGAGCATCGAAGTGCGGGAAATAACCCTTAAATCAGCGATACGTGACAGGTTCGTCAGGATATCCTCGTGTACACCCCCTGCAAAAAAGGCGTTATTGGGATCTTCAGACAGGTTGGCAAAGGGTAGCACTGCGACACCTCGCGCCAGCTGTAAGAAAGCCTCTGAATCAGTCTCTGCAACTTCATTTTCAGGCTCTGTTGCGACAACTGTTTGTGCGGGACCTGCCACTTCATTGCCTGCCGGTATAAACCGGTCGGCCAACAGCAAAACAATGAGCAAAACAATTGCGCCCAGGGTAATGAAATTGAGCTTTTTAGCTGTGTAATGTGTGACGGATTCTTCACGAACGACATCTGCTTCGCGCTTGATGCCTTCAGGCGTCATTTCATAAGCCCAGGCAATTACCAGGCTGGCAATAAACCCCAGGCCAACAAATAACATCATTACGTGCATAATCCACGCCGGTGCTTCAATGTTGTCCATCACCAGGTCGGCAATCTGCAGCAGAAGCCAACTCGCTACACCGTAGGCGATGCCCACACGGATAACATTACGGCGCTTTAATTCTTCAAAGAAACTCAAAAAACGTCTCCATTACACGTCAAGGGACTGGAACGCCCCTATCAAACCATGCTGTCGTACAGTTCATTACTAATAGAATGCTTATTGCCAAACCTCATACGGGTACCGATTCGGCAAAGAAGGGGAGTATAGGTGCTTCAAACACCAAAATGCCAGCAATCAGGCTGCTTATTCAAAACCGACTATTAGGACGACGGCCGTCAGTCCGGTATATCTTCTCCCTCGAAGCCATTTTCGAACACCGGATCAGGTTGAGAGATCCCCCCGTCGCGGACAGGCCAGACACCGAGGAATTCTGCATTTGCCTTGTCGGCATTTGTATAATACCCAAGTGCAGTTGTTCCACCCATGTACGTGTACTGGGGTGCAACCAGCCAGTTACTCGATGTCCAGTGATAGAGAGAAGGATTAAAGGTCGGCACATTGGTAAAAGGGTTTCCTGCCGGAATCATTGGCTGAGACCGGGAAAAATCGGTCAGACTGACAATCTCCATGGGGTTGGGAAGCCGCCAGTCCCCTGCTGATGAGCCATCAGAGAGACCACAACTGCCATCGGCGAGATTATTTGCATCAGATAA
>JAOUCZ010000290.1 GCA_029859505.1 Lysobacterales bacterium
TGCTCGCGGTAAGCCGTGAAAACCCAATCCCTGGCATCCAGGGCTGCCGGGACAGCAACATGGGTTTCCATGCCTGCACAAGGATAATAAGCGGGAATACGTCCTGTTCTTTGCAAGCGCAGGGAATTCTCATCAAATGCGCGGGTTTTAACCATGGATATGAACAGGCCCATTAGCTGTTCATCGCTCAGCTCCGGCAGATCACCCGTCTGCTGTCCGTTTTCATCGAGCACCTGCAAAATGCTGCAATCGAATTCGATGGTATTGGGTTGGGAACCGGATTGTTTTGTTGTGCTGTTCATCGTCTCAGGTATCACTGGTCATATTGCATTCAAGATCCACCCCCGGATTTCCCGGGGAGAACCCATTTACTCCCGCCAGGGGGCGGGAGTAGCAGGAGATTGGTCAGAAATCAGAATCGGTAGGTAAGCTCTGCCCGGTACATACGTCCTGCGGCACGCTTGTTGGCAACATCCAGGAAAATGAAGCGTTCCAGGTAGTATTCTTCATCGGTTGCATTGTCGATAAAGCCGGCAATCCCCCATTTTCCGCTGTCGGCCTCGTAACCAACCCGAAGATTGAACAGGTTGTAGCTTTGCTGTTCCAGGGTGTTGAAAACGTCGAACCAGAAGTTGTCGCTGTACATCCAGGTGGCGCTCAGCTTCCATTCACCGCTATCGGTGCCGATGAAATAATGAGCCTGGGCGGAGGCAGAATGCTTCGGTGAGTTTGGCGTCCTATTGCCTTCAATGCCCGGATCCAGGGTGTCCTTCATCTTGGAATCCAGATAAGCGTAGGTTCCTGCCAGCAGAAGGTTGTCAGTGGCCATGACCTGGCCTTCAATTTCGATACCCGAGCTTTTGACATCACCGATATTGAAAACTTCCGGTACCAGGTTTACAAGGGTTTCCAGCTGAAAGTCTTTGTAATCATTATAGAAAGCAGATACGTTTAATGATGCCTTGCCGTTCATGAATTTTGACTTGGTTCCGACCTCATAAGACATCACTGTCTCTTCATCAAACGAGTTCAGTATCTGCTGCTCTGGTAAAAAGGTATTGACCTGTCGGTTCAGACCACCGGATTTATAGCCACTGGCAATATTGACGAACATCGTGGTGCTTTCACTGAAATCCCAGTCCAGCGCGAGACGGGGATCAAAGGAACTCCAGGAGTCCTTGGCATAGACGTGGCCATTGGTAATCGGACCAAAAATCTGCGCGTCGAGAACACCAAGGATGCCATCGGTCGCCGGGTTATCGTAAAACATGTCTTTCTTGTCTTTCGTGTAACGTGCACCCACGGTCAGGCCAACGGTATCACTCAGGGCAAAAGTCATGTCGCCATAAATCGCTGTACTGGTTACATCATTTTCACCAAACGGCGTTTCAGACTGGTAAGCACACTCGGGTAGTTCGGGGTCAAGGCACAGCTCTCCCAGGCCCGCCAGAAGGTCAAGTACGATGCCTTCCTCGTAGTACAAATCGGTATCAAATCCCAGTTTCTCACTGAGGTAGCTGGCCCCAATGAACCAGTCCATGCGCTCAGTTGATCCGTTCAGACGCAGCTCCTGGCTCCAGGTTGTATTGGTTTGCGGCTCAATGAATGTGGCAACGGGAAAATCGATTTCATCCGCATCAACAGGTGTAACCCAGGCATCGTGATCGTAGTATCCGGTAATCGAAGTCAAATCCAGCCCATTGCCAAGGCTCCATTTGTTCGTCCAGATAAACCGTGTTGAATCAAGTTCCTGTTTGCGTGGCGCCTCGTTCTGGGAAATCTTGGGAAGGAAAACGTCTGCGTCAATGACAATGGCGTCATTGCTCTTGGCATTCACGGCCTCGACCATGAAATCCATTGACCAGTTGTCGGAAACCACACCGGTGGCCGCCAAACGCAGATTGGTTGTGTTCTGGTCCAGCAGATCCTTCCCGGTGAAGGTGTTTTCGTATAATCCATCACGTGTGTTGTAATTGCCGCCCAAGCGGAATGCCCAGTTCTCACCCGCGCTGAAGTTACCGACAAACTGGCCACGAAATTGCCCGTAGTCTCCAACACCCAGCATGACATGCCCGTAGTTGTTGTCCAACTCAGCTTTGTTCGTGATGATGGCGATGGCGCCGGCAGAGGCGTTTCTTCCAAACAACGTGCCTTGCGGGCCCTTGACTACCTCAACGCGTTCAACATCAAAAAATGCGGCAGTGGCGTTTGTGCCACGGCTGGCCGTCATACCGTCAATAAAGATACCGACCGCGGGATCAGCACCAATGCCAGGGGCCAGTGAACCAATACCGCGCATGAAAACTGTTGTCTCGGTCTCACTACGGGTTTTGATCGACATATTCGGGGTCAGGCCCGCTATGTCGCGAATATCTTTGACACCGGCCTGCTCAACAAAGTCACCACTGAATGCACTGACGGTGACGGGTACTTCCTGCAGGCTCTGTTCGCGTTTCTGCGCGGTTATGATTACTTCTTCGAGTGTGCGGGTTTCCATTTCGTCAGCATTATTCTGTTGCGCTTGTATATTCGCCGAAAGGGCAAGGGCAATCGTGACAAAAAGGGTGTTTCTTTTTAATAAAATTGATTTCATTTGCTTAAGTTCCACTGCCAATTTCACTGGAATCCGTTGGGTAAACGGCGCCATTAGTCCAATGATCGATACTTTACGCTGATGGTCATCGTTAGAAAATGATATTTCTGACCCAATACATAGCATTTATGAAATTTTCAGTAATGAACTTTTATTTTTAAAAAGGAGCAACTCGAAAGTGCAAAACGCTCAGCAATGAGCCTGTCAGATCTTAATGAATGCCCGAATAAGCCTCTGGTGGCTGCCTGACATTTCTCGGGGGAAAGCCGTAATATTTTTTAAATGCACGGCTGAATGGCCCAGGCTGTGCATAGTCAAGCAAAAAAGCGATTTCCTGGATTGAAAGCGGAGTTGACTCGAGATAATGACGGGCAAGACTCATCCGGGTATCGAGCACAATACTCTTATAAGACGTCTGTGCACGGTAAAGACGCTTGCGCAACTGGGCGGTTGACATCAATAACTCTCTGGCCGCATCTTCCAGCCTCAACATGCGCTTGCCGGGACGACTCAGTAGCAACCTGCGAACGGCCCTCGTGGTATCCATACGTGTACCCCGGCCTGGTCCCAGCATACGTTCACAAACCGCGGCGGTAACACCCGACATAACGACATTCGCAGAGGCTACAGGTTTTTCCAGCCAGTTCTTAGGAATTCTCAGCTCGGTTTTCTCAGCATCAAACTTCACCGTGCATGGATTAAATACATCATGGTAAGCATCTGAGTATGAGGGCTCTGGAAATGCGAAATGTGCGCTGGCACCGCTCAAATCAGCATCCGGACCCAATAGCAACTCAAAGATACGCCAGTTACCACCCAGGCAGTCCTCGGCAATATTGCGACCCTGCGCCATATGCTGCCGACGTGGTACCGGGCTGATACAGAAGAAGCCTTCCTGGGTATCGGTAATTTCGGTATACCTGTCGGATGTCAGGTCCTGGTAACGCAACATGACCTTTACACCGTTACCCACCTTTCCGGAACTCAACGCGGCATAACCCATCAAACCGAGATCCAGCAGTTCACTGGATTTCAACATTCTCAAGGTCAGATCAGGTACCTGCTGCCTTATGAAATCAACCACTACATCAAGGTGACTGTGCGACAGATTTTCACCCGACGCCAGGTCAGAACCGGAAAGGCCCGCCCGTTCTATGGCGCGCAGAAATAGATTAGGGGGGCCATTACGCAAGATATCCTGAATGCGCCGCAACCAGTTCGCTACAATACGACTTTCCTCTTCCTGCCTGGAAGGGATATCAGTGAGATATTCAGTCATTAATCATGAACTCCAGGCACAAATCTGGAGGTCGAAAAGTTCAGAACTATCCACTGAAGGGTCAGAAATATCATTAACGAAATCGACTGCTCACATTAGAATTGAATAAACTTGAATAACAGAGATTACATTATGCCAGAAAAAAATGCAGCTTTGACAATACCAGAGCCCAGGCGCGTCGAGATAGTGGACAGGCCTTATCCCCGGGTTGCTCCAGGCTATGTACTTGTCAAGGTAGCCATCGCCCCGGTATGTATTGAACACCAGGTATACCGTGACCACACATTTGAATGGCATTCGGACGAATTTCACCAGGGCCACGAGGGCGTGGGGACCATTGTAGAGTTGGGTGGTGAAAGTAATTTCGAGATTGGAGACCGCGTTATTATTTACCAGGGTAATCCCTGCGGCGAGTGTTTTGTTTGCAAGCAGGGTCTGAGTCCGACTCATTGCCTGAGCATCCCTTACGAAGAACTTACCGGTGATGCTGGAGCAGACCCACATGCCGTCGTTGATTTTGTAGACGGTGGGTCGACGATCGATATCCCCGGCGGTTTGCGATCTATCGAAACTGCATGCGGGTCAGAATCGGGAGGATACGGGTTCGAAAAATATCGACTGGCACCGGAAGGAATGGTTCAGAAGATAACCGATGACC
>JAOUCZ010000066.1 GCA_029859505.1 Lysobacterales bacterium
GAAAGCAGTTTTTGAGCATGATATTTCGGGTACAGCAGTTCCCTGGACGCATACCGGTTTTGATGACAGAGAAGGCAAATTCACTTTCGCATTGTTCTCGGATTTAACCGGCGGGGAGCGTGATGGTGTTTTTGATGTGGCTGTTGAGCAATTGCGTTTATTGCGCCCCGAGTTGATCGTCAATGTGGGTGACTTAATTGAAGGAGGGGACGTGGATGATAAGCAGCTCAATCAGCAGTGGGACACATTTGACCAACGGGCCAGTCGTTCCAAAGCACCGGTTTTTTATGTCGGTGGCAACCATGATTTGACTGGAAACCGGTTGAGGCAAATCTGGGATGAGCGTTACGGTTCAAAGTATTACCATTTTATTTACAAGAACGTGCTTTTCCTCGTACTCGATACGGAGGATAACCCGCCTGAATTCCAGCAATATATTCATGAAATCCGCCTGCAGGCAATTGATATTCAAAAATCAGAGGGCTGGGGTGCGTTCCATGACAGTGAATACGGGCAGCTTGAGGAGCGTAAAAGCGGTCGTGTTAGTGCAGAACAGGCCAGCTATTTCGAGCAGGTCATCAAGCAACATCCGGAGGTTCGCTGGACCTTTGTGTTGATGCACAAACCTGCATGGGAGCGCCCTGAAGAAGCGAATTTCTCACGTATCGAGCATGCACTGGGTGGACGACCCTACACGGTGTTTCATGGTCATGTTCATTCCTATTTCCACCAGCAACGCCATGGACGGGACTACATCCGTCTTGGCACCACCGGCGGTTCACATACCCCCGGCAAATCCATGGCGATAGATCATGTTTCACTCGTGACGGTGTCTCAGGACGGTGTCGACATCGCCAATCTCCGCATGTCCGGCATTTTTGACAAAACCGGCAAGATTCCGTTGAATGGTGATGAAATCTGCCTTGAAGAGTGCACAGAGTAATGATTCGAACTCAACTGGAAACAACAAGATTAAGACTTCGCCTGTTTACCCATGATGACCTGCCGGTCATGTACACCCTAAATACCGACCCCGATGTCATCAAGTATGCAGATACACCGGTTAAAGATATGGAGGAATGTCGACAACGCCTGGAGCAGGGGCCTTTAGCCGATTACAAGAAATATGGATATGGTCGTTTTGCGGTAGAACTGAAGGAGACGGGCAAGGTGATTGGTTTTTGCGGGATAAAGTATTTGTCTGAAATTGATTTGCCGGAGGTTGGGTTTCGCTATATGAAAGAGTACTGGGGCAGGGGGATCGGAACCGAGGCGGCCGAGGTCTGTGTCGGTTTTGCCAGGGACGATCTCAAAATAGAGAAACTGATCGCATTGATCATTCCTGAAAACATTGCCTCGATCCGGGTTGCTGAAAAACTGGGAATGACAAAAGGGCCGCTTATCCATATTTATGGAGTGGATGCCTTGCAATACGAAATGATGCTTTAGAGCAGACTGTTTTGCCGGTTTATTCAGCCACGATTTATTACGTTCATGACCCCATGTGCAGTTGGTGTTGGGCTTACCGGCCTAACATGTTACTGCTGCGCAAAAACCTGGCGGCTGAGGTCCATTGGCAGAACCTGCTTGGTGGTCTTGCGCCCGATAGTGATCAGCCGATGCCGGAGCAAACCCGGCTGATGGTCCAGAGCCACTGGCGGCAGATTGAATCCACTCTGGGTACAGAGTTTAATTTTGACTTCTGGACAAAAAACCAACCTCGCCGGGATACCTACAAGGCCTGTCGTGCGGTCATTGCGGCCTCAAACCAGCATGCTGAAGAGCGCATGATTGAGAGTATCCAGACAGCTTATTACCTGCGGGCTTTGAATCCTTCAGATCCACTGATTCTTGCTTCGCTGGCGGATGAATTGGGATTGGACCGGGCCCTGTTCATAAAAGACCTTGGTTCGGCTCAAACCGAGACAGAGTTGGCCCGACAGTTACAGTTGCGTGACCGACTAAGGGTGAGGAGTTTTCCTTCACTGGTCCTGGAATATCAATCAAGAATTATCCCGATCAGGCATGACTATCAGGATTACCGCACCTCGCTCGCAGAGGTACAGGCTTGTTTGTCTTAGTCTGCCATCACCTGATCAATCACTTGTAAGAGCTCTTTTTGCACGTTTGATTTCTCCAGGAAAGCTTTCGCCCCTGCTTTAAGAACTCTTTCTTCAATGCTTTTGTTGGCCCAGCCGGTGATCATGATGGCTTTTGCGTAAGGGTGAAACTGAATGATCTTCTTGAGGACGGCCTCACCGCTTTTATGAGGCATCATCCAGTCCAGCGTTACTATGTCTGGCCGGAGGGTTTTATATTGTTTGAATGCCTCACTGCCATCTTCCGCCTCACCAGCGACCTCATGACCACCCATTTTCACAATCATACCCAATAGGTGCCGTGTGAACGGTGAGTCATCAACGATAAGTATTCTCGCCATGTTAAATTTCTCTGCGGAAAATAGCCTTGTGACGGATTTTCCCTCATTCGCGTGGCCCAATCAGTGAGCGGGCTCATATTAGCATAGTGAGGGTTTCGGCTGTCGTTCTGTTGTAATGACAGCATTTGTAAATGGAATAATCTATCATTCGCCAATGTTTAACGAACTATTTTCGGTCATTGCACCGATTCTGATCTGCGCTGGTCTGGGTTACGGCTGGGCGCGAAAGGGTCTCGATTATCCGGTCGATTTTGTCACCCGCCTGGTGATGAATATTGGTGCGCCTTGCCTGATAGTTTCTTCATTTAGCAAATCCGGCATTGATATTGGAAAGATGGCAGAAATTTCCGCTGCTGTTGTGGTTATTCTTCTGGTTATGCTGGCATTGGGTGGCATCCTGATTCGTATGATGGGATTGAAGATCGGTACCTTTTTGCCTTCTTTGCTGTTTCCCAATATCGGTAACATGGGTCTGCCTTTGTGTTTGTTTGCCTTTGGTGAAACCGGACTGGCCCTTGGACTGACCGTATTTCTTGTCATTTTTGCATTGCAGATGTCGCTTGGAATCATATTGGTGGCGGGGCGTGGCAACCTGCGGGGATTGATAGGGCAACCTGTGCTTTGGGCAACAGCCATTGCGGTGGTGCTGGTCAGTACCGGCAGTTCTTTGCCTGGCTGGCTGGATAACACCACCAGCATACTCGGTGGTGCAACAATACCGCTGATGCTTATTACCCTGGGTGTTTCACTGGCTCAGTTGAAAGTCGCACAATGGAAGCACAGCCTGTTGTTCAGTCTGATACGTGTGCTGGGAGGTTTTGGTCTGGCCGTGCTGGTGGCAGAGTTGTTTAGACTGGAGGGGGTCGACCGTGGTGTTCTGATTTTGCAATCATCCATGCCGGTGGCAGTTTTCAACTATCTGCTGGCGCTGCGCTACCAACGTGAACCGGGAGAGGTGGCAGGGATGGTGGTGCTATCCACGCTTCTGGCGTTTGCGCTATTGCCATTTATCGTTGGTTTTGTCTTGGCCTGATAGGAGCGCAGCAGTCTACACTGCGCAAAAAGAGTCGAATAATCACTCATTTAGTCTTCATTGCTTGAACACACGGGATGTTTTCTCTAGAATGCGCACGGCATGAATGGGGTCAGAGAACTAACGACCATTGCAGGAAAATAGTTCTCTGACCCCATTTCGTTTTTTGAAATTCCCTGATAGCCGCTTGCCCCAATGAGGTAATTGGCGATCCCCTTTTTACCCAGTCTTTCCGGCTTAGGGCCGGAAGATGTTGATATGACCGGAATACTATTGTGATTACCACCGCTAACCTCACCATGCAATTCGGCGCTAAACCGCTGTTTGAAAATATCTCTGCCAAGTTTGGCAACGGCAACCGCTATGGTCTTATCGGAGCCAATGGCAGTGGTAAGACTACCCTGATGAAAATTCTGGGTGGAGAGCTTGAGCCATCGGTCGGGCATGTGAAGGTTGATGTTGGTGAACGTCTGGGTAGGTTGCGCCAGGATCAGTTTGCATTTGAAGACTTTTCGGTCATCGATACGGTCATTATGGGATATGAGCAACTCTGGACGGTTAAGCAGGAGCGTGACCGCATCTATTCCCTGGCTGAAATGTCAGAAGAGGATGGAATGAAGGTCGCTGAACTTGAGGTCGAGTTTGCAGAACTGGATGGTTATAGCGCCGAGGCGCGGGCCGGCGAGTTGCTGCTGGGGCTGGATATTCCGGAATCTCAGCACTTTGGACCCATGAGTGAAGTGGCACCCGGCTGGAAACTGAGGGTGCTGCTGGCGCAGGCATTATTTGGTGATCCCGATGTCCTGTTGCTCGATGAGCCAACCAATAACCTGGATATCAATACGATCCGCTGGTTGGAAGAACAACTCAATGCCCGCAGTAGCACAATGATCATCATTTCGCATGATCGTCACTTCCTGAACAGTGTATGCACGCACATGGCGGATCTTGATTTTGGTGAACTGCGTATTTATCCGGGTAATTACGACGAGTACATGACCGCATCTACGCACGTACGTGAGCGTCTGTTATCAGAAAATGCCAAGAAGAAAACACAAATTAATGAGTTACAGGCGTTTGTCAGTCGTTTTAGCGCCAACGCATCAAAGGCGAAGCAGGCAACATCAAGGGCTCGTCAGATTGATAAGATTCAGCTGGAAGAGGTAAAACCCTCCAGTCGCGTCAGCCCTTATATCCGTTTTAACCAGGACAAGAAACTTTATCGCCGTGCGCTTGAAGTTGAAAGTCTGAGCAAGGGGTATGATGGCGAGCCGGTGTTCAGCGGTCTGGATCTGCAGATTGAAGTAGGTGAAAGGGTGGCCATCATCGGTTCCAGCGGTATAGGTAAAACCACTTTACTGCGTACACTCATGGGAGACCTCGACGCCGATAGTGGCAGCCACAAATGGTCTGAGAACGCGAATATCGGTTATTACGCGCAGGACCATTCTGCCGATTTTGAAGAGGAGTCGGATCTTTACTCATGGATGGCGCATTGTGCGCAGCCCACCGATGACGAACAGGTGATTCGCGGCACGTTGGGACGTTTATTGTTCTCTTCGCATGAAATAGAAAAGTCGGTCAAGGTGATCTCAGGTGGAGAGCAGGGCCGTATGTTGTTTGGCAGGTTGATGCTGCAGAGACCGAATATCATGTTAATGGATGAACCTACCAACCACCTGGATATGGAGTCCATCGAGTCACTGAATCTGGCACTGGATAATTATCCTGGCACCTTGTTATTCGTCAGTCATGACCGTGAGTTTATCTCCTCGCTTGCGACCCGGATTATTGAAATTACAGCCGACGGCGTGAACGACTTCAAGGGCAGTTACGATGAGTACTTAAGAAGTCAGGGTATAGAAGAGCCCGCCCTGCGGCAGGCCGTCGCTTAAATCTGTTCAATGGTTACGCACTGTGTGCGTAACCACCGAGTAATTTTTTCAGGTCTTCAACCAGGCGTCGAACGGCGCCGGTTAACAGCACGAAATCTGCATCCATTTTTGCTTTCGGGTCTTCGCCCCACTGTTCAACGACTTCGCCTTCGATAAACTTAACCTTGCTGATGACGCCTTCCTGATCCATGACACAGGTCATTACCTCGTCAAAACCTACTCCCAGGTGCGTAATTCTCATCCCCTCCACAACGTGTTGGCGAATAGAGTGGTCTGACAGTTCGAAATCACGCCAGGTGACAATCGACTTGGTGTCTTTTACATCCTGCATCCTGCACTCACGACCCAGTGAGAATCCCAAGGGAGAGTCACCCATAAAAATACCGGTCAACAGGTCAGCGGGTGAGTTATTGAAGGTCAGGGGTGTGCAGTAGAATTCATCGAAACAGGCCCTTAGCTGGTCAATTACCCATTCGGCCTTGGTGACGGTGCCAACATCTATAACCAGCAAAGATTCAGCATGGATAAAGCATGCCCGGTTTCGTTCTGATTTTACCAGTGATGTCGGTAACAGTTTGTCCCTTGTTTCCTCCTTGAGTCGTCGTATTTCACTACGTGTGGGTTCAAGTTCCATTCGGCTACGAAACTCGGCCAGTCTTTCCTCAAGGGCTTCATTGATTGCGGCTACGGGCAGTACCCGGCTTTGTGTTCGAAGCTGCAACAGGTCAGCACCATTCAGACGACGGCACAAGGGGTCGTTTTCATTGCCGCCCGGTGCCTCCCATCCGGCACTGCGTTCTGCGAAAGAACCACAGGGCGTAAACGCGTTTTCAGAGAGTATTTCTGATAGAAGTTCCTCGCTTTCAGGCCAGGGGCTGGTAACACGATAAAAACGTAAATTTCGAAACATTAAGTAAAATCCTGAAGCGATGGTGGGCGGGGATTATAGACCAGAAAAGAATCTCGGTTGCATACAAATGTCATTGGGATCAGTGTGCAGAGGTCGAGTTGTATCGCTTCTGTTTTTCCGGCTAAACCTGCATTCTTATGAAAACAATTTCGAGGTATACTAAAGAACCTACCATCCAGGCAACGAGGAAATATTATGGCTACGTATGAATGTAAAGTTTGCGGCATGAGCGTTAACGCAACCTGTGGTAAATGTGATGCACCATTGGAAAACGGTATGTTGAAAATTGATGAGAACACCGAAGTCCAGATTTCTGAATGTCCAAATGGTCACGGCAAGATCAAATCCCCGCTGTGTTGCGGACAGGATATGACCTGCTCACTCTAAAAAGGGTTAACAGGAATTTCCTAAGTAGGGTGCGTTATTTATAACGTCTACTTTGGAGCGCGATTACGATTACGGGCACGACGTAGCTCCTTCGGATGCACCACGCGCCGCAGTTTGTCGAATACATGCGTAAGCGCTTGCCATGGGTGCCTTAAGGGCATACGCGGTCCAGCGTAACGCATCACCTCGCGTACATGTTCACGTTTCTCTTTCTTATAGCAATGGATGGGGCACTTGGCACAGGTCGGTTTGGCCTGACCATAGGGGCATTTGGCCAGACGCTCTTCCGAGTAACTCATCAGCTCAGAACAGCTTTCGCATAAACCATCCGGGTGTTTGCCATGGTGGTCCTCGCAATAGATGGAGGTCATGCCTACCAGGGTCTTGTGTTCAGATTTCAATCTGCCGGTCAATTTTGTCATGACACTACACTAGCATGCAGAAAGTCCTGCGCAATTGATCCGCATCAACAAAGAAATGAACAGAAATAACAACTAATGACAAGGCTCAAGAGCAGGGGAAATGCCTGATTTCCGACCGCTGAATGACATGTCAACAAACAGGGTGGCAGAAAAAACGGGGTAGGCTTCCCAGCCCACCCCGTCGGTCTTGTCAGTGAATCTTTCACCAACATCCTTTTTAAATATAGATCAAAATGAGAAGGTTCGCTTAATCTGGAAGTTGATGTTCGTATCGGATTCGCCGCCCAGCAAGGTTGAATCACTGTAAATGAGCGAAATTCCATAGTCGAACAAGTAAGTATCTTTAACGGTTAAGTCATTCCCATAGCCGGCCTCGTAGTAGGAGCCGTCAAAATCATCAGCGAATGTTCCTATCGTGCCGTAAAAACCGTTGTGACTGGCTGTTACTGAATAGAATTGGTAGTCCTGGCTTGGATCGCTGTCATACCTGCCAAAAGCTGCGGCAAATGAAAGGAATTTCCATGAGACTCCAACATTGGCCTCGAGGTAGTCATCATCAAAGTCGCCTGTATAGGTATACCAGGTTCCGCCTAATGAGAAGCCCCAGTCTCCTGCTTCCCAACCGTAAGCACCATAAAGGTCAACTTCGACACCATCCCCTACATCAGCAGTCCAGGCTCCGGCTGAAAAACCACCAGCGGCAAAGTCCAAGCCGCCAAAGGCAGATGAGGTTTTCTGTGGAATACCTCGGTAAATGTACTCACTGTTAAAGCCGAGGTTTGCCGACCAGTCCTGTGCTACCGCATTTTGAACGTGCAGCACACCCAATAATACTATTCCTGTTCCAATTACTTTTCTTAACATTCGTCCTCTCCATTTTGTAGAAATCAAGGCGGAACTCCGGGTTGAGATGCCTGCCATGGTTTCCTTAAATGCAAGAATAGGGCCATGTAGAAATAGTCAATAAATACAGATAGATATAGTTATTTTGTGTAGATGTAATTTATGGCGTGCATCATTATCTTGCACGCATGCACCGTAATGCTGCGCCAGTAGCTGCATCGAGTTCCGGGTATTGAGTTACCATTGGGGCTTGATCAGAAACTTTTCGCCCGTTGCCTGCCTGGCGTATTGGGTGATGGTTTCCACCGATAAGGCCTCTGCCAGGGAGATTTCCCTGCTGTAATGACTCGCAAAGGTGGTTTTAAGCCCGGCGGCAACACGGGCGCGCATTTCCATCATTTTTGGAATGCCGGCTTTTTGTAGAAAATGTGTGAGTAACCAACCACCCATTCCCCAGGAAAAGCCGTAGTTAATGGTCAGCGTCGTGGGGCTTCTGTCGAGGAAGCCATAAACATAGACCTGTTTATACACCTCGGAGCCGTAGCGGTTATATTCGGCCATGTTCCGTGCTGCAGCAGTTTCCATGCTACTGAGGATGGTAGTGGCCAGTTTGCCACCGCCGGTGGCATCGAAAGCCAGTGTTGCACCGGTAGAAATCAGGGCAGTGGTGAGATCCCGGAAAAAAGAGTCGGCGCTGGAGTTACAAACGTATTTGGCACCCAGGTCTCTCAGGGTTTTTTCCTGTTCCGGTTTGCGCACGATATTGACCAGCTCAATCTCTTCTTCAATGCAAAGGCGATTGAGCATTTGTCCAAGGTTGGAGGCTGCTGCGGTATGTACCAGCGCGGTATGGCCTTCTGCACGCATGGTTTCAACCATACCCAAAGCGGTCATCGGGTTCACAAAACAGGATGCACCGTCGGCAGCGCTGGTGCCTTCGGGTAGTTCCAAACACATCATGGCTTTCATGCACCGGTAACGGGCGTACATTTCTCCGCCGGCCATACCGACTGTTTTGCCCAACAACGCCTGGGCAGCATTTGAAGAACCGGCTGCGATCACGGTACCTGCACCCTCGTTGCCAACGGGCAGGGACTGACCAATTCGTGCTGAGACCATTTTCATGAACTTTTCTGGAATGTCAGCCGTTATCACCGGACGTTCCGTGCTACCGACAACGCGTGCGCTGCTGATATCTGCAGGCCCGAGCAACAGTGCCAGGTCGGATGGATTGAGCGGTGTTGCTTCCACGCTGACGATCACTTCATCGGGAGCGGGTTCCGGCATCTCGGTTTCGACCAATGAGAGTTCGAGTGTATTGTCCTCACTCACCAATGAGCGCAGTTGTAAGTTTTGTAGGGTCATTTTCAGTGTGCTCTCAGCTACTGGTCAGCATCCATTGACGCAGGCGATTGGAATCACCGAATGGTGTGAGCTTCCCAAAAGAATTCAGTAGCACAATGGAGACCTGCTCACCCTCTATTTTGGCCTGCATCACCAGGCAGCGGCCGGATTCATTGATGTAGCCGGTTTTGCTCAATTCGATATCCCAGGTCTTGTTTTTCAACAGGCGATTGGTGTTGCCGTAAACCAGTGGGCCGCGCTTTGCATAGGGATGGACCTCTATCCGGGTTGTTGTGCTGGCTTTTCTTATCAGGGCGTAATCTTCAGCGGCAGTGACCATTCTCATCAAATCACGAGCCGTGGATGTATTATCGACATTCAGACCGGCAGGATCAGCAAAATGGCTGTTCTTCATGCCAAGTTCTAATGCCTTCGTGTTCATCGCCTTCACAAATGCAGTCATACCGCCTGGGAAGGTTCTGCCGAGGGCCGTTGCAGCACGGTTTTCAGACGACATGATGGCCAGCAGGATCATCTCACGGCGGGGAAGACTGGCACCATACTCGAGACGGGAACCGGTCAGTTGAACCAGGTCGCGGTCAGCCTTGGTAACAGTGATTTTTTCATTGAGATCAAGACCGGAATCGAGAATGACCATGGCGGTCATCAGCTTGGTTATGGAAGCAATGGAACGGACCGTATCGATGTCCTTGCCATAAATAACCTGGCCTTCGGCGTTGATGACAAGTGCCGAAGCAGAGCGCAGTTTAGGACTGCCTTTGAGCTCGGTGAATTGGGATGCTTGAACGAGTACGGGAAGTGTTGACCCAAACAGCAAAGCAAAAATCAACGTGATTGTATTGACAATACGCAAGGTTCCTCTCCTGGCTAAACGCTACTGTTGCCGGTTATCCGGTCATGATTAGCGGATAGTTTGCCTCAGTCAGGTGCTTTGCGCCAGTGATGGGGGAACGATAGTGCGGGCAGGGAATTTGAAATCAGGGAACCTGCTCCCGTGATGGGAGCAGGTTTTCTGAAACAATTTGGCTGGAATCAGTCGGTGCCATCGTTTCTGACACGCGGGTCACTTGTTGTGACATATGGTGCATTTCCGTCTGACCTCTTACATATCGCTTCAATTTTGTACCAGACGACATAGGCGTTCTGGTTTTCATTATTAATACCGATCTTCTTTGCCGACTTTTCGATGGTTTTGACCTCTCCGGACGTTCGGTTGGTAACAGTGAAATCGCTTTCCACCTTTTTCCAGTTGTCGTCGGATGTACTATCAAAGCCGAAGCTGCCGGGTTTTGAGGGAGAATCATACCCGCCAAGATAAACGGCATTCAGTTCCCAATTTGTTCCGTTGGCCAAGCTGCATTTCGTGTCGCCGGTAAGTTGGAAATAAATCTTTGACTTCTTGTTTTTTTTAACCTTGATACACCCTTCATTATTTTCCGCAATCGATTGGCAATCATTTTCATTCTTTGGACTCGTTATGACCAATTTGTTGCTATTAATAGTCATTTTTACTTCTTTGGGGTTTTTGGCTGACGCAGTTGATGCAATCGTCAACGCACCGATAAAAGCCAGTACACTCGGTAAAATCTTGCTCACTCTAAATCGCTTTTTCATTTCTTCTCTCCTGATTCAGTCATATGTTGTGGTAGTTTTAGGACTTTCACTATTGATCAGTTCGCATCCGTCTCCCCTGAACATTCATAGTATAGCTCGCAAATTCGCATAAAGCCGGTTTCCCTGTACCCGCTGTCCAGCAGGTAGGCCACCAGGTCATCTGCATTCGCGGGGCTTCCCAACATGACTTCTTTCCTGACGGCAAGGCTTGCATCGAGGCAGGAACGGGTGCGACCGCTGTTTGTCTTGTAGTCGGGTAACAGGGAAAGGATATGGTCCGGTGGCAGTTTGCCCCTGATTTGCCAGTAGCGGTATGCAGCAAGGGTGAGGGTGTTGCCGACCTTTTTATTACTTAGTAGTCCACCTGCCTCCGATGCCAGAAGGGCTGTGGCATGCTCAACCAGGCCTGCAGCTTGTTGGGTGTCACCTCTTTCCTTCGCCAGCCAGGCGCGGTCCAGCAGGTAAGTCGTATAGGTGTTCAGGGTGTATACATTATCCAGTCCCGACTCAAGAAGACTCCGCCAGTTATCAGCTTGACTCTCTGATCCAGCCCATGCTTCATCTATTCGACCGCTCATTGCATCCAGCCAGATGACCAGGTTCCTGCGCCCGACGATATCCCTGGTTGTCCTGGACGGCTCGCCCGGCAGGGTACGTTGCTCAACCAGCTGTAGTGATTTTTCAAGATTGGCCCTGGCCTCATCATTGCGCCCGAGCAGTACCTGAACCCTGGCGTAGCCCGTCAGCGCGAGTGCCAGGTCCACCTGCCTGTCAGGGTTTTCACTGTCGTTCTGAAAAAGGTCGGATTCCAGATCAAGGCCCTGGCGGCGCGATTGTAATGCGCCATCGAGATCACAGACATTTCGTTGTGCATCCGCGAGATTGGCGTGCGATTGCCCGAGCTCCGAACGGTAGTATTTGTTCTCCGGGTCCAGCACCAACGCGATTTGGTTGTATTCCAGAGCAGACTGCATATATTGAAGGTTGCGTTCGGGGTTGGACTCTTCCCGGGCCTTCTCGACGGCACCCAGGTTGGTAAGGGCATATGCCATTTCCAAAACCCACTCGGCGTTCTCCGGCTGCTTCTGGATCAGGCGCCTCGTGATCTCTGCATACGACAGAAAAGCCGCCTCGGCGAGTTCGAGCTCACCTCTGTCAAGATACACATAGCCAATCCAGAATTCCGCCTGACCCAATTCGAAAAACATCGTCTGGTCTTCACGGTCCCGGTCATAGGCTTCCGCGAACAAGACCCATGATGTCTTGAACTTTTCCATGGACGAAATCATGTCTCCACTGTCCCAAAGTTCGATGCCTTCATCTCGTAAACGGCGCGCGGTATCCGTCAGGTCTGCAGTCTGAGGGCCAGCACTACTGATCAATACCGCCAGTTCTTCTTTTTTCCACTCCTGCAGGCGCTCCAGCTTTTCCGGGTCCCCGGCCTGCTTAAGCATGGTTCGGAGTTCATTCAGCTTGTAACCTACCAGCAATTCACCCGAATCCCGGCGCTGCTCAGCCACCATCCTGGCGGTGATTGCGATGACCAATATCGCTATCACGGCGATCGAGGCCGCAATCGTGAGTGCGAGTATTTTCCTGCGTTTTTGTAACTCCCGGCGCCGCAATTGGTCCAGTGGTAAACCGAGTAAACCGGAGATCAATTTCAGTTTTGCCAGTTGTTTGCCATCTGCCCATTTGCGGACATCGGCAGCCAGGGGTTCCTGCATACCGGCTTCAGCAATAGCGTCAGGAAAAACAGCAGCAACGGAACCGCCAGCTGCTGCTTCACCATCAGTAATAATACAAAAAATTCTGTCTTTCCGGCCCAGGCGGACGAACTCCCGAATCTCTTCCTTGACCCACAGGGAGGCTGCACCGGCAGGGGAACAGACAACGATCAGGTTTTCAGAATCCAACAATGCCTGTTTTACCGTGTTGCCCAGGTCAGTAGCAGATGAGAGTTCATCCCGGTCGCGGAATATCGGCTTTATTCTTGACGGTACCTCGCCAACGGCAGTTGTTGTGCCGACGAGTTTACGTGGAACCCTGTACGCCTCGATGGAGCGATGCAACCAACGTGCCCAGGCCTCGTCAGCATGGCTGTAGCTGATAAACGCTTTATAACGATATTCGCTCATGGGTTTGTTTTACTCGTTTATCCAGCCAGGCCCTTTTACAAACCTGCCAGGAGTTGCGCCTGTGTGTTCACCGTCATGCAATACCTGCTCGCCATTGACGAAGACATGGTACATGCCCTGTGCCAGCTGGTGCGGTTCTTCGAATGTTGCCAGGTCAGCCACGGTCTCCGGATTGAATACGACAATATCTGCGTAAAAGCCCGGTGAAAGAAGCCCCCTCATGTCGAGCTTCAGGTTAGAGGCAGGCAGGCCGGTCATCCGGTGAATGGCTTCTTCAAGCGTGATGATCTTCTCTTCACGGACAAATTTTCCAAGCAAACGCGCAAAAGAACCATAGGCACGCGGGTGCGGTTGTGAGTTGGTGAATGGTGCTTCGGGGGCGATGGATCCGGAATCTGAGCACAGACTGACCCACGGCAGGGCGACCTTTTTGCGAATGTTTTCCTCACTCATGGTGAAGCGCACGGTGCCTATGCGGCTGTTATCTTCGACAATCAGATCCAGTGCTGTTTCCACCGGTTCTGTACCTCTCATTTCGGCAATTTGGGCCAGGCTTTTTCCGGTATAGTGACGCAGGTCCTTGTTGCGGAAGCTTACCAGCAGAACATCTTCAGGCGGAATCATATCCGTCTCTTCGATTACGTGCTTTTTAATGGCCGGGTCTTTCAGACGCTTTACCAGCATTTCGAGGCCACCTTCCTTGACCCAGTCGGGTAAATCGTAATTCAGGCCGGTAGAACTCGCATGGTATGTATAAATGTCAGCTGTTACCGCCAGGCCTTCGCTGCGGGCCTCCTCAATCATGGCAATGACTTCATCCAGCTTGCCCCAATTACGTTTATGGGAAACCTTCAAGTGGTAAATCTCACCACGTACACCGGTTTCACGTACGATGTCGATCAACTCTTCCACCGCTGCGATGATTTCATCTCCCTCGTTGCGGATATGGGAAATATACATACCGTCATACCCGGCAACAACTTCTGTCAGCGCGATCAGTTCACTGGTTGAAGAAAACGCTGCCGGTATGTAGGGCAGGGAAGAACCCAGCCCCATTGCACCTTCACGCATCGCCTGGTGCACATGTTGCTTCATGTTTTGCAGTTCCTGGTGGGTGGGTTCACGGTCCTCGTAACCCATCTCAAAGATACGTACAGATGACGCGCCTACGAACGAGGCGATATTGGTCGAGATTCCGCTATCCTCCATGTGCTGCAGATACTCACCCAGGCTGGTCCATGGCACTTCGTACCGGATGTCATTTTGCCGGCTAATTCTCTGCTGCCTCATCTCTTCATTCAGCGGGCCCATCGAGATTCCTTCACCCATCACCTCGAGTGTTACTCCCTGGTAAATGTCACTGAGTGAGCGGCCATCCTGGATGAGGGATTCATTGGCCCAACTCAACATATTGATAAAACCGGGTGCAACAGCCAGTCCTTTGGCATTGATTTCTTTACGGCCTGTGTGCCCTTTGAGGTCGCCGATCTTTGTGATTCGGTCCCCATCAATGGCTACATCAGCAACTTCAGCGGGTCTGCCGCTGCCATCGTACACGCTGCCACCCCTGATAATGATATCGTGCTCAGGCTTGCTACATGCCGCCGTGAGTAGAAGTACCGGAATGAGTGCGGCTGTTGGGAAAAAGCATTTCATTGTTGGAAACCCAAAGCATAAAAGCGTATAGACTAACAGACCTCCGGGAGGACAAGGAACTAAACGTCACGCCGGGGTAGTGAATAATTTAGAATCAGACCCAAAGTGGGGTTTAATGCAGGGGGTTTTGCTTGATGAGTACTTTATTGTCCGGCTCTTTCAGGGGTTTCACACCGGATGAACTTTGGAATGCCTGGCCGGAAGAACGCTTTGTTACCACGCTTGCACCATCCCTGCGTCATGAAGAACTGTTGCAAAAGCTAGAAGTGCTGGCTGCCAGGTATCCGGAAGGTATTCGTCTGAAAGAGGTTGGAAAGTCCTTTTTGGGCCGCTCCATTCAAATGCTCACACTGGGTGTTGGTGACGACAGGATCATGTTTTGGTCCCAGATGCACGGTGATGAACCTTCAGCCACACCGGCGTTGCTTGATATTGTCGATTACCTGCTTTCAACCC
>JAOUCZ010000067.1 GCA_029859505.1 Lysobacterales bacterium
GGGATAAGCCAGGTAATGTAGCGGATCATGTTGTAGCGCAGATCGAGTTCGTGCAAAAACAGTTCCAGGCTTGAGTTCAACAAGGCATTGGTCTGGTCGACTGACTGGCCGAGATTAAAATTAAGTACACACCTTTCAATCAAACGGGGTAAAAAGCAGACATTGCGGTATTTGCTGCTGTGAACTTTCTGATAGATCGGGGTCAGGTCATCACCGGGTCGAAGTACTGTTTCATCATCCAGCGGCAGATAATCCCGGTCAAACTGGCTTTCATCCAGACGACCGGCACGCCAGCGGAGCGATAACTCGCCAAGCCCGAAAAAGAACGCGATCCAAAGGATGTTCTGAACCGTGAATGGCCATGAGGCACGCTTGACATCCAGCATGATAGCCGCAGCACCTGGTGGTAATATCCGCGCCAGTAATGCGATGACCAGGATGGCTGAAACCAGGCTGATTAAAAGTGTGATTTGACGTGTCATTGGGTTCCCTGAATTTTCATGGCTGTTGATTTGCAGTGCTGTCTTCTATCTTGCCGGTTGCCGGGTTGCGCCGGGGTTTATTGAGTGAGGCCCCGGCATTGGCTTTTCCGGCAGATGGTCGGCCAAGGCCTTTGCCGTGCCGGTGTGGAAAGCGCCTGTCCTCAAGCCGGGTGCTGGCACGCCGGCCAAAAATAGCCGTAAGCTGCTCCAGTGGAACTTCAATGTCCCCGAAACGGATGCGGTCGCCAATACTTAGCGTAACTTTGCTGGCACGAACCCAGCGATCATTCCGGTTAAGGAATGTCCCATTGCTCGAACCGGCGTCGCTGACGGTCACCAGGCCATCATCTGAGAGTTCAACTCGGGCATGCAGACGCGACAGGGTCGAGTGCTCAAGGACGAGGTCACAAGAGGGTTCCCGACCACATGTTCTGATTTCTTTTGCGCTGCTTACAGACACTTGTAATCCTTCTCTTTGCTGCTTAATTCAGCCCGGTGATCGAATGTAAACACGCCGGCCTGGCCGATCTGACGATCAACTGCCCAGTATAATGCATTCAATTCAAAGAATCGTTGTGTGCTCATTGTGCCAACGCCAGGAAACTGCCCGAATTGGCGCGCGCCAGGCTTTCCATGAAATCAACCGTGCCCTTGTATTTGAAATAATCACCAAGGGTTACCGCATGAATTTCCTTGCCCTCGGTGTTTGCCAGAACGATATCCTGAATCAGTGCCCTCGGCGGCAGGCCACCGTTGTAGGTCGGATTGGGCAAACCGTCGCTGATCAGGATAATGGCCTCTGCTGGTGTTTCAAAGGCCTGGGCAAAGGCATCCCTGACCGATGATGAACCTTCAAAATTGCCAGCCAGTTGAGAGACAAAGCGTTGGGCCTCCGCCCGGTTTGCCCTGTTCATTGGAACCAGGTCGCCACCTACCGGCCAGCGGTGGTAGCGGGGGCCGGAGTCCAGTTGCTGGAAACCGAGAATGCCGAATTCGTAACCTGCTTTGAGTGACTCGAGTGCGCGTACAACGGTTCTGGCAACCAGTGCCTGGTGATCGGAAAGATATTTATTCATATCGATGAGTAACAGGATACGTGTCTTATCGGTCTTCAATCCCAGGAAGCGGAAGGTCACGAGGTTACTGCCAAGCTCCTCTTCCGTTTCCACCGGACTGGGTGGCGGGGGAGGCGGTTCATCATTTCTTGCCTGTAGCCTGGCGTTAATGGTTTCCAGCTCACTCGATACGATTTCCTGCTCCGCCTGCAGTTCCATCTCACGGGCCTGCGCAGTGGTCAGGGCCTCGTTCATAGAGACAATGCCCAGTTCGGTGTCATTCAGCATGGCATCCGTCTCGCCTTTGAGTGCCTCGATGTATGCCAGGTGGCCCTCGAGTCGGACTTCCTTTTGGTAGTCGGGCATCAGGATGATGGTGATGATAATGAATGCCCCCATGGCGGACGCAAACAGATCAATCGCCGACAGCGAAAACACACCCATATGCCGCAAGCGTGACCTCATTTTGAGACACCCACGAAGTCACCGCCATTCAGACGCGCAAGTGTCTGCATGAAAAGCACGAGGTTGCGGTTATGTGTGTACTCACCAATGGCCACGGTGTGAATCTCGGTCTGCCTGAACTGGTTGAGCTGTGTGACATTTTCGATGATAAACCCCGGTGGACTGTTTGGCTCACCATCACTCATCAGGATGATCGCGCTTGCCGGGTAGTCCAGCGCCGCCTGCAACGCAAAATGTGTAGGAGTTGAGCCAACGAATTTACGCACCAGCGAGCGCGTGAATGTCTTGGCGAGTTCAAGGTTTTCCGGAGTTGCCGGAAGCAGGTTATTACCTGTGGGAAAACTCCAGAGAACCGGTTGCGGGTTGCCATGGTAGCCGACAATTGCGAACTGATTGCTCTCATTCAGGGGTTTGAGTATCTCCAGTACCGAGTCGATCATCAGCTTCTCGTAGGCGAGCATACTGCCTGACATATCCACAACAATAACAAACGACTTCACTTCCGTGGCGAGGCCGAGTATCGAAAATTCGACACCGTCGGTCAGGGCCTTCGGTTCCGGTTCGGGTGTGATAATTTCGACTGGCTCGGTTATTTTTGTTGGCATAGCTGCCAACTGGTTTGAGATGTCCATCAACTGCTTTCTGAGCCGGGAGATTTGTTCTTCACGGCCCTGGTTGGATTCTGTTAACTCATCCAGTTCACTTTGCAGTTCCTCTTGCTGGGCTTTCAGGTCCTCGACTTGTCCGGAAGCCAGGCGGCGCTTCTCCATGATGTCCTGTGTCCTGGCAAAAGAATCATCCGGTCCGGCGTGCCGATAATAGGGAAACAGCAGCATAACCAGTAGAATGAACGCACCAAGGGCTGATGCGAACAAATCAATGGCCGAAGTTGAAAATACTGCTGTGTCTCTATCCGGGATTCTCAAGAGTATTGTTACTTATATTAAGAATAAAGAAATTGACAATATGGACAATGGTTTTGTTCAATGTTGATTCTGGTTTTGAGCTTCCATTGCATCGGCCATATGATACCTGCCTTGCGGGCAGGCTACGTTAAAATGTTGTTTAAATGTCCGTCCCATTAGTGATATACAAGTTGAATACGATGAGCTTTTTGTCATGGAGTTAGTTTTTTGACCAAGCGGTACCTGTTAACACAACTGTTGTCTTTGGTCATCATTGTAATGGGATCAAGCATTTCCGTTGTGCAGGCCCAGGTCAAAGCGCCGGCGCGCACACAGGAATATTTTATACAACAGGGGGCCAATGAAGACCTGCTGATCACAATCAGTGCCTTTGAAGCGGAGTTTGAGTCCAGAATTTCAGGCCCAAACGACGTGGTTCTGGTGGTGTCAGGTATTCCAGGCAGCAGAATAGTTCCTGTTTTTCAGTATGTTTATGCAGCGAAAACAGCGCGCCAAATCGATATTGAAATTACTTCTGATTTGCACACCGGGCGGACCGAATTTGGAATCGAGCTAACCCGCTTGCAACCCTGGGATAGTCGAAGCACTTCAGTATCGCAGGCTTACAAGTTGCTTTCGTTTGGCTCTGAATACAACGGTGTTGACAGCCAGGCGAATTGGACGGTAAAAATTGATAGCCTGGTAAAGGCGGGAAGGCTGTTTCAGCAGTTCGGAATGTTCGAGATGCGTTTATGGGCCAATTACCTGGCTGCTCACCTTATTTACTTTCACCTGCATGATCACAGTTTGGTTTACAGCATGACCCGTGACATTCTTGCGGGTATAAAAGGAGGGCGATCACAGAAGGTTGAACTGGCAACCCTGCAACTTCAAAGCCTTGCCCTGATTGGCCTGCGCAAGTCCGGTTTGGTGGGTAAAACAGCGGACAACAGCGACCCGGTTCAATCGGTGCTGGCGCGAACGGCAGAACTCGCAGAAAACATGGGCTACCACTTTGAGCAGGCTCGTGCACTCTATGCCAGCGGTGTGGAATACGCCGAACAGGCACGCTACTCAAATGCCCTTGAGCAATTTCAACGAGCCGTGAAGATCGCTGATACGGTCAATAGCGCGGAGCTGGCAACAGCAGTAAGGGAAAGCATTGTCCAGGTACATACTATCCAGGGAGACGCACCTGCCACCAGCGAAATTCTCCAGGAAATAGAATCACAACTGGTTGAAGACGGGGGTGGTGATGATCTGGCGTTGAACCTGTTGGCACAGGCAAGGTTGATGATGGACAACTATCGTTTTGGCGAAGCCATGGGGATACTGTCCGGTGCACTCAATTATGAGAATAACAGCGCTATCCGCAGACAGATCAATTTTGAGTTGGCGAGAATCCATTTTGAAACCGGTCGTTTTGATGAAGCCATGACATATCTCAGTCTTGCCGGAATCAATCCGGACACCACCGGTAAAAGACGCACCAACCCTCTCATTGATGTCGGTGAGGGTTTGCGGGTCATGGCCAATATTCATCGTGCAAAGGGTGAGTTGGAGCGGATGCGTCAGGCTCGCAAAGCACAGGCTCGTTACCAGCCACCAGCCGATCAATTTAACTATGATCAGGGACTGGATATTCTCGCCACAGCAGGAAAAAGCCGGCAACAGGCTGCAGAGTTTTTCAGTCGAAGCCAGGCCGCGGCAGACAGGGCGGGGCATGTAGACCTCAAGCACCTCGCGCGTCTGCAGTATTGTGCCGTACCTGGTTCAGAAGGTGGTCTATGCTCGAGAGCCTCTCTCAAGACCTCCTATGAATGGCTGCATGATGCAGCCGTCCCAAGGTATTCCGCTGAGGCGATGTTCCTTTGGTCGCAGATACTGGTCTTGGGTGGACAGCGTAGCTCAGCACTTTCCGTATTGGATCAACTGATTGATAAAATTCACCTGTTACGCCGTTCGCTTCCGGGTGTGCTGGGTGCCTGGTATTGGGAGCGGCATGAGTTGATATTTGATACATGGCTCCGTACGCTGGTAACGGCGTCAAGACAGGGTGGTGGGTCTGATGGATTGGCTTCATTGCTGGCATTGAGCAAAATCCGTTACATAGATGGCTACGCCGGTCAGGAGATGGATTCCGGGGAAGCATCTGCTGAGGCGGGGCAGTTACGGGAGCAGTTGAATCAACGCGCAAACCCCGGGGGCGGACAAGCCGCATTTGCCCTGAATGACAGAATAAACGAGGGGCTTGAAAAACTTCGAGCCAGCTTTGCAAAGGAGTTTGAGTTTTTATCAGCTGCTGGTTTGCAAAAATACCTGCGCAGTCTGGACGGAGATGAGGTCGTATTGACCTATCACATCAGCCCTGCAATGGCCCAGGTATGGATCGGGCAAAAAGGAAGGGTACTGCGCCGGGATATTTCCAACCCTGCCAGGGTCTTTGAAACCCTGCAGTCAACACGGGGGGAACTGATGGATACCGGTGTGGCTGCATTCAAACGCAAGATGGATGATTTGGGGAAGTACCTTATTGAACCGGTTGCCGATCGACTGACAGACACGGTCTATTTAATTCCTGCCGGGCCGCTGCTCGGGTTTCCGTTCGATGCCCTGCGTGTAAAAGGCCGCTACCTGGTAGAGCAGCATAATGTTGTAAACCTATTATCTTTTCCTGCAAATACCAATCCGGTTAACAGCCTGAAAACCGCCTCCCTGCAAAGTATATTCCTGGCCGGCGACCCCCGGGATTACTCGGGCGGCTATGCGGAAAGGCTTGAAACATCGGCAGAGATCAGAGCGATGGCAGACATTTTTGTCGGACCGGGCTTGCAGATCATACAAGGAGTTGCCTTGCTGCCCGATGAGTTCCAGGGAGAGCATTTTCGTCAATCGAACCTGGTGCATTTGACGATGCCAGCTCTTATCAACCTCAACCACCCCGGTGAGTCCGCTTTCGAACTTTCTGAAAGCGAGTATGAGCCGGGTCGTCTGTCACTGACCCCGGAAAGTATTCGTTACCAGAAAATGGTCGCAGCGCTGGTTTTTATGAGCTCAGGCAGTTTTAGGGGGGATACGCATTCCAGCTTCTCCAGCCAACCCGGCCTGGTCTCAGACTTCCTGGCCGCAGGTGCCAATTCTGTGATCGTCAATCTTTGGCCGGGTGCTGTTGAATCAACTGAGGGTTTTGTCACCGGTTTCTACAAGCGGCTTCAGGATTCAGGGAATATTGCAGAATCTCTGCAGATGTCGAAACTGCAGCATCTGAAAAATAACCGTGATAACGATCTTCAGGATTGGGCCGGATACCAGATTTACATCAAATAATGGAAGTCCTGGCGCGGCAGCGAATCGTGTCTCGGGATTTCCGGTCGGTAATTTTAGTCATTTGACAAGCCAGTTGGCGAGAATAACAATGGTCAGTGATGCTTCGTTCTGCGTGAACGCGTGATAAAAACAAAATCAACGGGGTCAAAGACCTTGCAGGGGAACTAAACCGCTTTGTTTTACTATTTCGGCTATGGCTCAAATATGGACCTGACTTCGATCAGGGCGAAGGGTGTGCAACCGCTGACCTCCGAACGTGCAGTGCTTCGCGGATGGGAGCTTTTATTTAATGTAGCGCATTATTTCCGGCACGAAGGTGGTGTGGGAAATATACAGCAAACCACCCGTGCCGGTGTTGAAGTGCAGGGTGTTGTGCACCTTTGTGACGATGCTGACCTGCCAGGGCTTGATGCTGTGGAAGCATATGGTATCGGTTATGACCGGATTACCGTACGGGTAGAAAGCGATCATGAACTCCTTGATGCAGTAGTCTACACCGGCATGCCCGGGTTCATAGATGATACTTGTCGCCCCACTCAACGCTATATGAATATATTATTAAAGGGGGCAAGGAGTGCCGGGCTCCCAGAAGATTACATCACCATGCTGAACAACTTCCCGACCCACGTTAAAAAGATGCGCCTGCCTTTTGTGGGGCCAGGGGATGCTACAAAGGTTTTCAACGAGCAAAGCCTTGGACAGTACCCGGACCATACGGCCATTGCCGGGTATGTATTCGATATGAGTGGCGCAAGATGGCAACATGAGCACCTTGTCGACCTGTTTGGCGGCAGTGACATGACACTATGGCATTTAAAAAGACTCGACAGCAGTGATGGCAGCGAAACACTGGACGATATCCGTCATGACAAACTGGGGGACGGGCAACGCAAGTACCTCAATGAGTATCTGCACGAGTACAACAGGGAATATACCTGTGTTGGCCGCTTTGAATACTAACTAATAATAATGAGGAGAGATCAATGAGTAGCTATTATTCCTGCCTTCCACACGACGAAATTCGAGAAGTGTTTCCTGACGTATTTTTTGTTACCGGCACCTACAGTGGTGACATAGGCGGAGCCTCCTGGCGATTTAGCCGCAATATGACAGTGGTTCGCGACGGGAATGCCCTGTCGCTCATCAATACGGTACGTCTCGATGATGACGGTCTCAAGGCGCTGGAAAGTCTTGGCAAGGTTACCAATATCATCAAGATCGGTTCCATGCATGGTGTCGATGATGTCTTCTACAAGAATCGCTACGACGCAAAATTCTGGGCCATGCCCGGTATGCAGCAGGAACTTGAGACTGATGTCGAATTGACTGCGGATGGCGAGATGCCATTTTCCGGTGCTTCAGTATTTGAATTCAAGACCACAAAGCTGCCCGAGTGTATCCTGAGACTGGATCGCGAAGGTGGCATCATGATCGCCTGCGATGCCCTGCAAAATTGGCTTAGTCCGGATGACTTTTTCAGCGACGAATCACGCGCGATGATGCAGGAGATGGGCTTTTTTACGAAGGCCAATGTCGGCCCGGTCTGGATGCAGTTTAATGAACCGGAAGCAGAAGATTTTCAGCGTCTTAAACAAATCCCTTTCAGACATGCCCTGACGGGTCATGGTGAACCGCTGTTAGAAACCGCCCATGAGGACTACAGTGCAACTTTTGAAAGGCTTTTCGGAGTTTGAAATTCATTGAGGCGGACACCGGCGGGGTAGTAATACACATGAGAGCAAAGGTACCGTCTTATTCATGAATATCCCCGGATACAAACTGGAAGAGACTCTCAACGAGACGCGGCAATCCACGATTGCCCGCGCCACACGTGAGAAAGACGGTGTTGCCGTTATTGTAAAAACATTAACGGCCGAATACCCGCGCAACCAGGACGTTGCCATGCTTGGCAGGGAATATCGTATCCTGCAGATCATGGCAGATGTTGAGGGTGTGATCCGGACGCATGCTCTTGAATCCTATGGTTACGGCAATGTAGCCATCATAATGGAGCCCTTCGGACGGTCGCTGGCGCAACTCATCGAAGAGTCGTCAAACAGGCCAATACCATTACAGCGCTTTTTGAATATGGCTGCACAAATTGCGCGTGCGCTGGGAAATATTCACCAAAAGAATGTGGTGCACAAAGATATCGTACCAAGGAATATCCTGTTTGATCCCGAGAATGACCAGATCAAGATCATAGATTTTGATATATCTTCAGAATTGTCTTCAGAACGACAAAGCGTCAATCTCTCAAAACAACTGGAAGGGTCATTAGCGTACATTTCTCCAGAACAAACAGGCCGGATGAATCGCGATCTGGACTATCGATCGGACTATTATTCTCTGGGTGTCACTCTCTACGAGTTGTTAACAGGCAAACTCCCGTTTTATTGTCAGCACAACCTGGAGTGGGTGCACAGCCACATCAGCAAGCGCCCGCCGCTACCTGAACGGGAAGATATCGATATTCCTGCTGCCGTGTCCGGCATTGTTCTGAAACTGATGTCAAAAAACCCTGAAGACCGGTACCAGAGTATTTATGGGCTGATTTCCGATATTAAGAAATGTGAGCGTGAGCTTGCGCTAAGCGGTGGCATTTCCGACTTCGAGTTGGGTCAAAATGATCTGTCCAAAAACTTCAGAATTCCACAAAAACTTTACGGGCGGAAATCCGAACTGGATCAACTGATATCCCTGTTCGCACAGGTTAGCGGTGGTGTCACCGGTTTGTGCCTGGTATCAGGTTACTCGGGTGTGGGTAAATCCGCGCTGGTCAGCGAGATATATAAACCCGTGGTGAGTCGCAGCGGCTACCTGATCCAGGGTAAATACGATCAATTTCAACGCAGTACGCCTTATTCGGCGATAGCGGGTGCGTTTGGTGGCCTGATCTCCCAGTTACTGTCTGAATCGCACGAACGCCTGGAGCAATGGCGGGTATCTTTGCTGAAAACATTGGGACCGAATGGCCGCATTATGACCGACCTGGTGCCGGAGTTAGCTCAAATCATCGGTGAGCAACCAGAAGTACCCGATTTGCCGGCGACCGAAGCACAGAATCGCTTCCAGATAGTTTTCATCAATTTTGTGAAGCTTTTTGCCACCGCCGATCATCCCCTGGTTGTTTTTCTTGATGATCTTCAGTGGTGTGATGCACCAACACTAAACCTGATACAAAGTATGGTCACATCCCGTGAGTTGTCTCACCTGATGTTGATAGGCGCCTATCGCAGTAACGAGGTAGATATTGGCCATCCGCTGATCCTGACCTTGAATGAAATTCGCCAGTCCCGGGATTTCCACGAGATGGAATTGCAGCCTTTAAAGGAGGGGTCGGTGCATCAGTTAGTTGCCGATACACTTCGCTGCGAAGTCGCTCGTTCCCGGGATTTAGCAGACTTACTGTTTCAGCAGTCAGAAGGCAACCCTTTTTATATCAATGAGATATTGAAAACTCTTCATGAGGAATCTTCGATATCTTTTGACCCTGAAGCTGGTCGGTGGACATGGGATATGGACAGTGTTCAACGCACTGGAATGAGTGGGAACGTAGTTGAGTTTGTGATTACCAACCTCAGGAAGCTTGGCGTTGAAACCCAGCATGTATTGCAACTGGCTGCCTGTATTGGCAATACCTTCGACCTGAGAACCCTTTCCATCATCAATGAACAATCGATGGAGGCAACCAGTGACGAACTTCACTATGCTCTGAAGAGAAATATGATCATTCCGCAGGGTGAGGATTATAAATTCGTCCACTCAAATGCGAACACGAACCCGGAGGGTAGGGCTGAATCACAACGGATCAATCCTGTTTACAAATTCCAGCACGATCGTGTTCAACAGGCAGCCTATGCCTTAATTGATGAGGATCAGAAACAATCGGTCCATCTTTCTGTTGGGCGCTTGATACAGGAACACTCAGACGATTCGGACAAGGAAGACCAGCTGATCAATATCGTTGGTCATCTGAATATTGGCCGCAGGCTCATTACTGATCCTTCTGAACGCCGGGATCTGGCTGTGCTGAACCTGCGGGCAGGCCAGAAGGCCAGGCATTCATCTGCTTATCAGTCGGCACTCGAGTATTTGGAAACAGGTCAGGGGCTACTCACTGGCAATCCCTGGCAGGACGACTATGAACTCGCCAAGGCACTGGGACTTGAACATCAGCAATGTGCCTACCTGACAGGCAATCTGGATGATGCGGACCTGAAGATCGATGAGATGTTACAGCGCGTCCGTACAAACCTTGAAAAAGCAGAGGTCTTATCCAGGCGCACACGGCAGTATGCAACCATTGGTAGAATGGAGGCGTCCATCCAGGCGGCGATTGCCGGTCTGAACCTGCTTGGCATGAATATCAGTGACCATCCTGGCTGGCTCGATGTTCAGCGTGAATTATGGCAAATACGCTGGAACCTGGGCAGAAGGTCGATTCCGGACCTGATAGACGCAAATGAATTGACTGAGCCTGAAAAAATGGTGGCGATTCGTTTATTAATGGAGATATTCCCCGCGGCATTCCTTTCGGGCAGCGATAAACTGCTACCGGTACTGATCTTGAAATCGGTCAACATTTCACTTCGTCACGGCAACACACCGGAATCTGCTTTCGCATACGCTGCCTATGGGATGTTGCTTTGTGGGTCGCTCAATAACCCGGCACTTGGTTTTGAGTATGGCAAGTTGGCGGTAGCCATGAACGACCGTTTTAAAGACATCCAGCTCAAATCGAGAGTGATTTACGTGTACGGCATGTTTATCCATCACTGGAGTAAACACTGGGCCACAATGACGCCCTGGTTTCGCAAGGGTATCGAGGCAGGTTACCAGTCCGGTGACCTGCTTTACCTGGCATACAGTGCGCAGGACTGTATTATCTGGGACCCGGGAATGGACTTACCCAGGGCCAGTGCCGAACAGAAGAAATACCTGAGCATCGTTAAGGATTGCGACTATCAGGACTCTTTTGACTCCGGCACTCTGTTCCGGCAGATGCAACTCAACTTCCAGGGTTTAACCGATGAGAAACTGTCTCTGAACGATGAATTCTTTGACGAGCAATCCTGTATTGAGGGGATGCGTCAGAGAAAATTCATGACCGGTATTGCCAACTACCAGATCTATAAAGCGGAGATCTGTTTTCTCTATGGTGAGTTTGAACAGGCACTGGAGTATGTTCTGGAACAGGATAAACTGGTCAGTTCCTCCATGTCGTTACCGCAACTGGTACGTTTCCGTATTATCGGGTTTCTTACGCTCACGGCCTTGTATCGGAGTTTGAATGCCGCCAGGCAATCAAAGACCCTTAAGCGCCTGAAAAAAGACCACCGCCAGATGCAAGCCTGGGCACAAAACTGTCCTGAAAATTTTGCCCACCTGGAAAGGTGTATGGCCGGTGAACTCGCGCGTCTTTCCGAGCAAAAGGAAAAGGCAGTCTCAGCCTTCCGGGCTGCTATTGATGGTGCACGGAATAACGGATTTCTGCGTGATGAAGCTGTTGCGAATGAACTGCTGGCCCGTTACTACCTCGAAGACGGGCATCAACAGGCGGCCGAGGGCCACCTGCGCACAGCACACTACCTGTTCTACCGTTGGGGAGCCCAACGAAAAGTTGAGCAGATGGAAGAACAATACCCCAAGCTATTCCGCAAGGCAGTTGAGCCAAAAGCGGGATCGACCACAACCAAGGTGCACTCCGGAGCAACACCATCAAATGTCGTTGATCTGGCAACCCTGGATCTCGATTCGGTCATGCAGGCATCACGGGCGATTTCAGGTGAAATTGTACTCTCGCAATTATTGCGGAAAGTCATGCAGATTCTTCTGGAAAACGCAGGTGGCCAGAAGGGTTACTTTGTGCTTAAACGTGATGGAGATCTTGTTATCGAAGCGCAGAGCCAGGCCGATGGCAGCGAAGCGGGGGAAGAGATCGAACTGCCTTGCGTAGTGGATGAAGAAACTCCCGTGCTTCCGGTTTCAATTATCAATTACGTGTTGCGTACCCGCAAACATGTCGTACTTGACCAGGCGCTGAACTCTGATCAGTTCGCGTCTGACTCCTACATTGTTGCGCACCAACCCCAGTCCATAATCTGTATGCCGATTCTGCGTCATGGCGAACTGGTGGGTGTGATCTACATGGAAAACAACCTGACTGCGGGCGCCTTTACCGAGGACCGGATCGAGGTAATGAACCTGCTGTCTGAACAGGCCTCAATCTCAATCGAGAATGCGCAACTGTATGACAGCCTGGAAACCAAGGTACAGGAACGGACCTCGGAATTGACCCACACCCTGGATGACCTCAAAACAACCCAGACACAATTGGTCAATTCTGAAAAAATGGCCGGGCTTGGCACGCTGGTTTCCGGCGTTGCACATGAAATCAACAACCCGACTAATTTTGTTAATCTTGGCGCAGCCAGTCTTGATGAGGAATTGAAGGACTTCAAAAAACTGCTATTTGATCTGATTGGAGACGAGAACGATCCGGATGTTGTGGCTCATTTCGAAGACCAGTTTAAGCGTTTCTTTATGGCACTGGAAAATATTAACGAGGGCACCAACCGAATTCGAACGATCGTACAGGACCTCAGAACATTCTCCAGGCTTGATGAAGCAGAGAAGAAGACCGTTTACCTGGTTGAAAACCTCGAATCAACTCAAAGACTGGTACGTGCACAATATGCAAAGGAAATTAATTTCATCAGTGACTTCAAGGCCAACCCCGAGATCGAGTGTCTTCCTGCCCAGTTAAACCAGGTATTCATGAACCTGATGATGAATGCATGCCAGGCGATTCGACAGAAATATACCGATGTTCACGGTGAGATGGATTCAAGCGCAGATGCAACAACCGGGGATGGCGAGAAGATTCTTGGAAGTCTCACTCTTGGCACGGAGTTTCGCGGCAAAGAGGTTGCGATCAGCTTCACCGATACCGGTACGGGCATGAGTCCAGAGGTCCAGCAGAAGATTTTTGAACCGTTCTTTACCACCAAGGAGGTTGGTGAAGGCACCGGAATGGGCATGTCCATTTCCTATCAGATTATCGAGAAACACCATGGGCGGTTCGAAATCGATTCTGAGGAAGGCGAGGGTACTACCATCACAATTTTACTACCGTTAGAGTAATGGTTGAACGCATGTTCGCATTCAATTCCGACGCAAAAAGCTGAGCACAGAATATGGCATTGCAATTAAAGAAAAACGTATTCAACAAGCACTTTGCTGATCGCAGGTCCAACAAGGATTACACCATCCTTTTGGTTGATGATGAAAAGGAGAATCTTGATTCCCTGTCACTGGTACTCGACCGTGACTACAACCTCCTGTTCGCCAATGACGGTCTGGAAGCCCTCAACCTGATAGAGAACAAAGATTATCCCGACGAGATCCACATGATTATCTCGGATCAGAGAATGCCGAAACTGACCGGTGTTGGTCTGTTCCAGAAAACCAGTGAGCTACTTCCTGATGCCGTACGAATCATCCTGACCGGTTTCACCGATGCCGACGCGATCATTTCCTCCATTAACGAAGGGCAGATATATAAATTCCTGACCAAACCGATCGATCCGATAGATTTAAGGGTAACCGTGCGCCGTTCACTGGAATACTACTCACTTGAACAACGCAATGTACAACTGGTTATCGATTTAAAAAAACGCGTGGACGAAGTGGAGAGCCTGGTGACGGCATTCGAAAAGTTTGTACCCCGTCAGTTTCTCGACCGGGTGGCCACCGAGGGCGTCAGGAACCTGGATGAACTTGTTATCGGCAAAGCACAGAGCGAAACAGTTTCAATGCTTTTTTCTGATATCCGCTCATTCACCACCTTGTCGGAAACCATGCCGCCACAGGATGTATTGAATCTCATCAACGCCTGTTTCCGTCGACTGAGTCAACCGGTACATGATAATTCCGGCTTTGTTGATAAATACATCGGCGATGCCATCATGGCACTTTTTGATTCCTGTGGAGATACTGAGGAATCACAGGCGGCCAACGCTGTGCGTGCCGCCCTCGGTATGCAGTTGGCCTTGAATGCTTATAACCTGGAGCGCATTGAAGAGGGCTACCAACCCATCGAAGTCGGTGTTGGTGTGCATACGGGACCTGTCATCATGGGTACCGTGGGTGTTGATACCCGGATGGATATGACCGTGCTCGGTGACAGCGTGAACATTGCCGCACGCCTGGAATCCTTGAACAAGGTTTATGGTTCCAACGTCATTGTCTCGGCGCAAACACGCCGCCTGTTGCTGGGACACGATGAATTCCAATGGCGGGAGCTGGATTGTTTACGTGTGAAAGGCCGTGACGAACCGCTTATCGTCTTCGAGGTGTTCGACGCTAAACAGGAAAGCGCAGATGAACGCGGGGAATTGCTGGACATCTATCATGCTGCATTGGAGCACTACTACGCAGCACAGTGGGATTTGGCAAGAGAGAAATTTGAACAGTATCTTGAAAAGGATTCGACAGATGTTGTTTCACATCTGTATATCAAGCGATGCGGAGATGCCAATAATGAACGAATCGAAGGCTTGATGGAGTTCCGCAAAGCAGCCGGTGCTAAATAGATATACAGGCAAAGAAGATGGCCAGCATCACACTATGGATAACTGTTGAATGACAAAACTAGCCGCGCTAAATGATACTGATGGTAAACCTGTTGACTGGTGGTTTATCTATAAACTGCCTACCGGTGTAGGTAGTGGGCCCGCCGAGGGTTTCAACTATTTGTACTACGATTCCAATACCAGTGGTGAACTGGCATTATCGCCAAAAACCCTGGATAAGGGTGACAGTGCATTGCACAACACCCT
>JAOUCZ010000291.1 GCA_029859505.1 Lysobacterales bacterium
AAGTCCACGAATAATCGGAATACCCTGACCGGGTGTAGTCTGTTGGAAAAAAGCACCGGGCTGACCCCGCAGCATCTCTGCAACCACATCCGGAGCCAGTTTGAGCACTTCCGCCTCATTAATGGCCGTCACCGCAGCTGAAATATCGATATCGCGCTTATTGCTGCGGGTCGCAGTGACCTGTACATGCTCCAGCGTATCGGTTTCATACAGGTCATCCAACACCCCGTCATTTGCACGAAGGTGGTTTTGAGCTGTCAATATAAAGAGGGATGAGACAAAAAATCCCATCCTGAAAGTAGTGGTCATTCAGATAGTCGGACAATGTGTGAAAACAGAGCGCATTTTGCCATAAAAGCACCGGGTTTGTTGAATTCACTTTGCAAAGAGTGCGTATTTGTTACGCACATTTCGAACAGCGTTTATACTGTTAAGTCGAATATTGAAAAGTCTGCCAGTAAGAGCCGGAGTTTGACAGTGACAAATGTATCAAACATAAGACAAGCAACTGATGCCACAGATCATGGTCTGGAGCGAAACCCCGGTATGGCTTACAAGCCGGAATTATTCAATAGCCTGCGTATCAACCGCAGTGCGGTGGAGCGCCGCGCCTCGACCATTGCCCGGCGCCGTTCAATTAAGAAAGATCACCAGACTGCCTGGCTGCTAAAAGTAATTGCCTGTATGGATCTGACCACACTTGCCGGTGATGACACACCGGGTAAGGTCAAGCGTTTGTGCCGGAAGGCACGTCAACCTGTACGCAAGGATATTCTCAAGGGGCTGGGCCTGGAGGACATGGATATTCACACGGGTGCTGTGTGTGTCTATCACAACCTGATTGAAACGGCGGTGAAGGAACTTGAAGGTTCGGGTATTCCGGTAGCAGCCGTGTCCACCGGTTTTCCCGCCGGTCAGATACCCTTGTCACTGAAGCTTGCACAGGTGCGGGCATCGGTGGAAGCGGGGGCAACCGAGATCGATATTGTCATTTCCCGCGCCATGGTATTGACCGGGGATTGGAAAGGGCTTTTTGATGAAGTAAAAGCCTACCGGGAAGCTTGTGGCGATGCACACATTAAAACGATTCTGGCGACAGGTGAGTTGGCAACCCTGACCAATGTCGCGAAAGCCAGCTGGGTTTGTATGATGGCTGGCGCTGATTTCATCAAGACCAGCACCGGTAAAGAAAGTGTGAATGCCACCTTGCCTTTCAGCCTGGTCATGGTACGGGCCATCCGCGAGTATCACCGCCTGACAGGTTACAGGGTCGGTTACAAACCTGCAGGCGGTATCAGCAAATCCAAAGATGCTATTGCCTACCTGATACTGATCAAAGAGGAATTGGGCAACGACTGGCTGGACCCGCATCTGTTCCGCTTTGGGGCAAGTAGTTTATTGGGCGATGTTGAGCGACAGCTTGAGCACCGGCTAACCGGCAGTTACTCGGCTAAACACCGTCATCCTATGAGTTAACAAGGTAATGAATTCGAAATGAACATTAAAGATATTTACGTGCGCATGGAATACGGCAAGGCACCTGAGGACAGGGAAGTTGCCGAATTATGGTATGGCGGGCACCACAACACCTTACTTCACTACATCGATGGCGAATGGAGTGATCCTGCCAGTGGTGAGTATTTTGAAACCAGAAACCCGGCCTGTGACGAAGTGCTGGCAAAGGTGGCGGATGGAGATGCCGAAGATACCAACCGGGCTGTTGCTGCCGCGACTGCTGCAGCGCCTGCATGGGCGGCCTTAAGTGGACATGAACGCGCCCGCTACCTGTATGCCATAGCCCGCCAGGTACAAAAACACAGCCGCTTACTGGCAGTGTTGGAAAGCCTGGATAACGGTAAGCCAATCCGCGAGTCACGTGATATTGATATTCCGCTGGTGGCGAGGCACTTCTATTATCACGCCGGCTGGGCACAGGTGATGGATCGTGAAATGCCCGGTTATAAACCACTGGGTGTTGTTGGTCAGATTATTCCGTGGAATTTCCCCTTGCTGATGGCAGCCTGGAAGGTGGCCCCGGCGCTGGCAATGGGTAATACCGTGGTTTTGAAGCCGGCTGAGTTTACTTCTTCGACGGCAGTTTTGCTGGCGCAAATCTGTGATGAAGTTGGTTTGCCGGATGGTGTGTTCAACCTGTTGCTGGGCGACGGCAAGGCCGGCGCGGCCCTGGTTGAGCATAGGGATGTAAAAAAGGTTGCGTTTACCGGATCGACCGAAGTCGGCAGGATTTTGAGAAAAGTAACGGCTGGTTCCGGCAAGAAACTGACACTTGAACTGGGTGGAAAATCACCGTTTATTGTCTATGAAGATGCAGATCTCGATAGTGTGGTCGAAGGCCTGGTGGACGCCATCTGGTTCAACCAGGGCCAAGTTTGTTGTGCCGGATCACGGTTACTGGTTCAGGAGTCCATTGCTGATACCCTGCTAGAGAAAATCAAGCTGCGTATGTCCAAGCTCATCATTGGTGATCCGCTCGATAAGGGTATTGATATCGGAGCCGTGGTTGATCCTGTCCAACTGAGGACAATCACAGACCTGGTTAACCTTGGTGCAGAAGAAGGCGGCCAGGTTTGGCAGGCCAGTGGTGGTCTACCCGAAGGTGGAAGTTATTATCCGCCAACACTAATCACGGATGTACAGCCCTCATCAACGCTGGCCCAGGAGGAGATATTCGGGCCGGTATTGGTGTCAATGACATTCAGAACCCCTTCGGAGGCGATTGAACTGGCCAATAACACCCGTTATGGCCTGGCGGCAAGCGTCTGGACCGAGAACATCAATCTTGCACTGGATGTGGCACCCAAGCTCATGGCCGGGTCTGTCTGGATTAATTGCACCAATGTGTTTGATGCTGCTGCTGGATTTGGCGGTTATCGGGAATCCGGTTTTGGCCGCGAGGGTGGTAAGGAAGGTCTATATGAGTACGCCCGGGCTGATTGGGAAACCAGGCTGCATAATGAACCGGTTTATCCATTGGTGAAAGTACCATCCATAGAACCTGTAGAACCCGTCAAGTCCGACAAAGTCGTGCCAATTGACCGTACGGCGAAACTCTACATCGGCGGCAAACAGGTACGGCCCGATGGTGGTTTCAGCATTATGGCCTATGATGCATCGGGTCATGCAGTTGCGGAGTTTCCACGCGGTGCACGCAAGGATATTCGCGATGCTGTTGAAGCTGCCCGCAAGGCGGAGGGATGGACCCATAGCACGGCACATAACCGCGCACAGGTGCTTTATTATATTGCGGAGAATTTGTCCACACGAGCTCAGGAATTCAGCCGGCGCATAGCGCAATTGAGTGGCAAGGATGAAGCTGCAGCGACCGCTGAGCTGGAGTTATGTATCTCTCGTATTTACACCTACGCTGCTATGGCAGACAAATATGACAGCGCCGTGCATTCGACACCATTCCGCATGGTTACACTGGCCATGAAAGAGGCCCTGGGTGTCATTGGTATCATCGCGCCGGAAGAGGCCGGTTTTATCGGCTTGATTTCAACCGTTCTTCCCGCAATTGCCATGGGTAACCGTGTGGTGGTGATTCCTTCGCAGCAGTACGCGTTACTGGCGACTGATTTCTATCAGGTGCTGGATACTTCGGATTTACCAGGTGGAACGGTCAATATTGTCACGGGTGATCAACAGGTTTTATCTGAAGAACTGGCCAAGCACTACGACATTGAAGGTCTTTGGTACTGGGGAACGGCTGAGGGCAGCCAGTTGGTTGAATCTGAAGCGGCGGCAACCATGAAGCGCACCTGGGTAAACTATGGCCGTTATCATGACTGGGAAGACCCGATTCAGGGTGAAGGCGAAGTTTTCCTGCGCAAGGCTGTCGAAATCAAGAATATTTGGATTCCCTACGGGGAATAGTTGATAGAAAGCTGACTCGGAAGGTTCGTAATAGCCGGCCTCAGGGCGGAAAATCCAGCGTCAGGGCCTCCAGTCGTTTTTCAAGTTTTCTGGCTTTTTTGGCTGGCGGGTTCCAGTTCGGTTTGATCGTAGAGATCGTGATATAGCCTTCCATGTGTGCACGTACATCACCCGCTTCTTTATGCGGTTGTTCCGGGTTCACACCTGGATAAAACCCGGGAACCACGTGACCCGTATCAGTGCAACGGTGATACCCCAATTGAATCATGTTTCCTGCAGATATTTTTGGATGTAAAACACCTTTGATCCGATCCCTGGGAAGTGCAGGGTAATTGATGTTAAGCAGGATTTCTTTAGGTAGCAGACGCCCGTTTCCGTCAGCCGAATCCTGCAATGATTCGATAACAGAACAGGTAAAACCGGCCGCTGCTTCAAACACTTCGTAGGTGCTTGGAAACTGCGTATCAACTTCATCAAAGCGCATTCCAGCTGAAACTGCTATGGAGGGAACGCCGTTGAGAGTCGCCATAATCGCCGCACCAATGGTGCCGGACATGTGTAAGGCCGTGCCCAGGTTTGGTCCGAAGTTAATGCCGGAAACCACCAGGTCAGGCGGGTTA
>JAOUCZ010000215.1 GCA_029859505.1 Lysobacterales bacterium
TTGCTCAAGCAGCCAATTTTGCAGGACCCAGAAAATGCGGTAATTGCCACAAGGAGGAGTATGCCGACTGGAAGGTGTCGCCGCATGCCTTGGCTTATTCCGATGAAATTTTTCAGCAATCCTGGGGAGAGATGGAAAGTGATTTCTCCTGCCTGGTTTGTCATGCCACGGGTGCAGACATACAGACCAAAACCTATGCTCACCCGGGAGTAACCTGTGAGTCATGCCATGGCATCATGAGCAAGGGTCACTCCAAGCAGGACGCTGAAATGCCCCTTCCCATAACATCGCAGGTGTGCCGGGACTGCCACAGGGGAACCTTCCAGGAATGGCAGATGAGCAAGCATGGACGGAATGAAATTCGTTGCTTCGACTGTCACGGAGTCCATGCCCAGACCCTGCGCTCAAAAGGAGGTGACGTGCTTTGCGGTGCTTGCCACTCCAAGCGTCTCGAGGATTTCGCACACGCGACACATCAATTGGAAGGCCTGCATTGCAACACTTGTCACATGCCGGTATCCATCGATTCCAACCTCATCGAGGGTGCTGGCGCGGCCGGTCACACGCTTTTCGTCGGCACCGAGGTCTGTAGCCGTTGCCACGCGGACATGGTGCATAGCAGCGCCCAGTTACCTGAAATGCGTGAACAGTTAATGGAGGCGATCCAGGGCGAATACCTGACCGGTGGCAAGGGCGCTGTGGAACTGTATGAAGAAGTAAGCACATTGAACTGGATGCTTGACAGTGCCCGGCAGAAACTGTGGACCGTTTCAGTTCTGGGGTTGGTGATTGGCTTAGCGCTCGGCTGGATGTTCGGCTGGTATGTCTTCGAAAAAAAGAGAAGCAAATGAACCAGCACACGCCGGACATGAAAGGTTTTAGTCGCAGGCGGTTCCTGCAGGGCGTGATTGGCGGAACAGGCCTGTCGGTCATTACACCATCCAGCTTTGCAAAAGACCCTGGAAAGACTTCCTTCGCCAATACCCCATCCGTACTGGTTGATGTGACCCGATGTATCGGCTGCCGGGCATGTATGAGAGCATGCAAAAACGCCAACGAGCTGCCAGACAACACCGACTTATCTGAGGGTTTCCCCATCTCATGGGAGCATCAGGAGTTACGTTTTGACCAGTGGACCGTTGTCAACCCTTCGACCGGTGCCAACGCCAACGGCGACGCAGTCACCCGCAATATTAAAAGCCAGTGTATGCATTGCCTGGAACCCACCTGCGTATCGGTATGCCCGGTCGGGGCACTGACCAAATCAGAACTGGGCCCGATCCTCTACAATGCAGATCGTTGCATTGGTTGTCGTTACTGCATAATGGCCTGTCCATTCGATATTCCCAAGTACGAATGGCACTCAGGTCTGTCACCGGTGGTTGGAAAATGTCAGTTCTGTACCCGCAACCGGCTCTCGCAAGGGCGACTTCCTGCCTGTGTTGAGTCCTGTCCAACCGGCGCACTAAAATTTGGTCGGCGTGATAGCTTGCTGTTCGAGGCGAAGGCCCGGATCGATTCATACCCGGATCGATACATTAACCACATATATGGCGAGAAAGAGGCCGGTGGAACGGCCTGGCTTTATATGTCTGATGTGCCTTTTGAAAACCTGGGGTTCAAATCCAGCGTGGAGACGTCTCCGATGCCACCTCTAACCTGGGACGTACTCTCCAAGATACCCATCGTGGCTGCAGCCATGGCTGGTCTCTTCGGAACTTTGGCCTGGAGCCTTAACAGGCAGGAGCAGTCTGAATGATTGGCTGGATTTTTATCGTTGTGTGTACGCTTAGTTTGATTGGAATCTCCCTGTGTGTAGTTTATGACAAAAGACCACGATTTCTGCGTCATGTCACAGCCATCACCATTCTTTGCATCTGGGCTGCGGCCCTATGGACGCTGATCCGGCGATTCAGCGAGGGTCTCGGTGCTGTAGCAGGAGTGAACGACCTTGCTCCATGGGGACTTTGGATCGGCGCAGACGTGTTTGCCGGCGTTGCACTGGCAGCCGGCGGTTTTGTTATTGCTGCCACGGTACATATCTTTCGTATCGAGCGCTTCAAACCTATCCTGAGACCGACTGTACTCACGGCATTTTTGGGCTATGTCCTGGTCGCCGTGGCGCTATTTATAGACATCGGCCGCCCACTGAGCTGGTGGCATCCCCTGGTCATGTGGCAAGGGCACTCCATCATGTTCGAGGTGACCTGGTGCGTGGTACTTTATTCGACCGTGCTCGCCATTGAAATCAGCCCGGTCGTACTTGAACGACTTGGATTAACCAGGCTGTTGAGACTGGTCAAAGCAACAACCATTCCTGTTGTCATCGCAGGTGTCATCCTTTCCACCATGCACCAGTCATCGCTTGGTTCCCTTTACCTGATCGTGCCGGGAAAACTCTATCCGTTGTGGTACTCGCCACTTTTGCCTGTGTTCTTTCTGATTTCTGCCGTAGCTGCCGGTATGTGCGTGGTCATCGTCGAATCATTTTTTTCTGCCAAGATTCTCAAGCGCGGACTCGAGTCCTCCCTGATGGCTGCCCTGGGTAAGGCTGCGTCCTTCATTTTGTTTCTTTATCTGCTCATAAAATTCTCAGACCTTGCCGCTAGTGGAGCCTGGGACCTGCTCTATGAGCGAAATTTGCAGAGCAACATGTTTCTGCTGGAAATGCTGGGAGGGGTCGCGTTGCCCGCCATATTGCTGTCATTCCAGAGAATACGGAATCGCGAGAAGTTTCTGCTTTCCGCCTCGTTACTCGTCATGGCGGGTATTGTGCTCAACCGGATAAATGTTTCCTGGATTGGAATGTCGGTTCACGATCAACTCAACTATTATCCGACCTGGATGGAAATAGCATTGTCACTTGGTTTTATCACGGCCGGCACCATTATTTTCTTCTTGGCGGTGCACTACCTGCCGGTATTTCCGAAGACCGAAGAAGAACCACCTGAAGCAATTTCTGCGGGCTCCAAAACCGGATTAATGCCGGCTTAAGAATCACTCATTCCCTACGTTCATTCCACGGTGCTACTTTGACCAGAAGCAGCATTCCCGGTATCGCAACCAGTGTGCAAATAATAAAAAACTGCGTATAACCAACTGCTTCAATAATAAACCCCGTTGATGCATTGGCAAACGTTCTCGGAATTGCTATAAAACTGCTGAACAGGGCAAACTGCGTCGCGGTAAAAGCCTTACTGGTCTCGCGGGCCATATAAGCGGTCAATGCGATGGCACCCAGCCCCACACCCAGGTACTCGCCGCTCACCACCAGGAACAAACCCAGCGGGTGATGACCCACCGTGCTCAACCAGACAAAACCCAGGATGGTCACCATCTGGACAAAACCAAAAACCCAAAGCGCCCGGTTTATACTCAGTTTCAACATGACCACGCCACCAAGTATTCCCCCTGCGATCGAGGCCCACAACGCAGCTATCTTGGCGATCGAACCTATTTCGGTACGGCTAAAACCCATATCCAGGTAAAAAGGTGTCGCGAGCGCAGTGGCCATGTTGTCGCCGAGCTTATAAAGAAACATGAATGCCAGTATCGCGAGACCGGCACTGAGACCGCCACGTGAGAAAAACTCTACGAAGGGATCGACCACGGCCTCTCGCAATGTGGCCGGTGCGAGGGCATCATCACTGACTTCCTTGATAATAAACGTGGTGATGATGCCAACACCCATAAAAGCCGCTGTAACCCAGTAAACAACCGGCCAGGGCAGGACATCGGACATGATCAAGGCCAGAGACCCCGGCACCAGGGATGAAAGACGGTAGGCGTTAATGAACAGGGAAGTACCAGTACCCAATTCGTCATCGGCCAGTAATTCACGCCGGTAGGCATCGACCACGATATCCTGGCTGGCGCCGAACAAGGAAACAATAAACACGGTTACAACAATGGCCTGAAGTGAAACCGAAGGGTCGAACTGACCGAGGGCTCCAATCGAAACCAGCAACCCGATCTGTGTAATCAGAGCCCATCCCCGCCGCCTGCCCAAAAAGGGAAGCTTGTAACGGTCCATCAGCGGCGACCAAAGGAATTTCCAGGTATATGGCAGCGAAACCAATGCAAACAAACCAATGGTCGCAAGATCAACCTCGTGGCTGCGTAACCATGCCGGCACCAATTGGATCAATACATATAGCGGCATACCGGAGGTGAAACCCAGAAAAATGCAGGTCACCATCTTGCGGTTAAACAATATCTCCTGCCAACGTCTGTGGGATGTTTCCAAAGGTCTGACTACCCTTGCTCTATCTTGTAGTCATAATCAATGGTCAGCGGAGCGTGATCCGAGAAGCGCTCGTCCTTGTAAATTTCCACCGCACGTGCCGCCGCCGCTATACCCGGTGTGGCTACATGGTAGTCAATACGCCAACCGGTATTATTGGCCCAGGCCTGGCCGCGATTGGACCACCAAGTGTACTGTTCTTCGCCGGTTTCCACTTCGCGAAATGCATCAACCATACCCACATGGCCAAACAGTTCATCCATCCAGGCACGCTCCTCCGGCAAAAATCCGGAGTTTTTCTGATTACCGCGCCAGTTTTTAATATCAATTTTCTTATGTGCGATGTTCCAGTCACCACAGATTATGTATTCACGGCCCTCTTCCACCATGGCCTTGAGCAGGGGTTGCAGATAGTCCATGGTCTGGTACTTGATCTGCTGACGCTCCTCCTTTGACGAACCGGATTGCAAATACAGTGAAATGACACTCAAATTTCCAAAATCCGCCCTGATCCACCGGCCCTCCTCATCCATGACATCCCAACCGATGCCAAACTGAATATCATCGGGTTCGTGAGGTGTGTAGATGGCAACACCGCTGTAGCCCTTTTTTTGCGCGTCGTGAAAATATCTTTTATAGCCAGGAGGCGAAAACACCGGGTCATCCAACTGGAATTCCTGTGCCTTGGTTTCCTGGATACAAACAACGTCCGGTTTTTTCTTTTGCATCCATTCAAAAAAGCCCTTGCGGGCTGCTGCACGAATGCCGTTGGTATTTACACTGATAATTCTCATGTGGTGAAATCTTCTGTTAGAGGGTGCAGGCGAGCAGCATAACCGCCAATGGACATCTTGTCATGAATCGAACGGATTGCAGCAATATATTGAAGCTTGATCGAAGCCGCGAGATACTTCCCCGATGCAAAACTATAAACAGCAATTTTTTGAACTGGCCATGGCACAGGGCAACCTGAAATTTGGTGAATTCACATTGAAATCCGGACGAATCAGTCCCTATTTCTTCAACGCCGGCGGTTTTGATGACGGTCGTAGCCTGGAAATACTTTCAGCTTGCTATGCACAGGCCATTCTCGACTCCGAACTAAAATTTGATATGTTGTTCGGCCCTGCTTACAAGGGTATCCCGCTTGCCGCGGGCATCGCCATAATGCTCAATTCCAGTCACCGGCAAAACATTCCTTTCGCCTACAACCGGAAAGAGGCCAAAGACCATGGCGAGGGCGGCTCACTCGTCGGCGCTGACCTCCATGGCAATGTCATCATTACTGATGACGTTATTTCCGCCGGAACGTCAGTCCGCGAATCCATTCAATGGATTCGAAAGGCCGGAGCAAACCCCTGTGGTGTAGCCATCGCTTTGGACCGCCAGGAGCGTGGCAACGGGGAAAAGTCTGCAGCACAGGAAGTGACCGATGAGTTTGAAATCCCGGTGATTGCTATTGCCGGACTCGATGATCTGATCGAATTCCTTGAAAGCCAGTCCGTTGCCGATATCGACATTGAAGCCATTCGGCGGTATCGTAATACTTATGGAGTCTACGCTGAAAATTTCACCCAGTAAATTGGCCATGCTTATTGCCGTGGTAACGGGACTTGCAGTCACCTCACTGGCTGCCGAAACTTATCGCTGGAAGGATAAGGATGGTAAAACTCATTATGGTGCGGTGGTGCCTGCTGAATATGCTGATCAGCCTTACGATGTTCTTAATAGCAGCGGCCTGGTCATTGAGCGTGTCGAAGACACTTCCATCCCCCTTGAGGTGATAGTAGAAGAAAAGATCAAGGAGAGGGAACCGCTGATCTCGGAAGAAACACGGCGAATTCAGTCCGATCGCCTTTTGGTTTTCCGGTACGCTTCGGAGGAAGAAATTACCAATGCGCTTGAGTTGGAAATTGCCCAACTGGGCTACGATAAGAAGGTCGTTCACGCATCCTATGAAAACACAACGACCGCCATCAGGAGTGAGATTGGCCAGGCGGCCAACCGTCAGCGGTCAGGCCAGCCAATTACAGAGGAACAACAAAAGAAAATAGACTCTCTCTATGCCAGGCTTGCAAAGGATGAGAAGAAGCGAGCGGCAATGAGTAAAAGAGAAAACCGGATTCGCACTCGCTTCCAAGAGGAGCTTGAACGTTACCGGTTCCTGACTTCCGACGCCGAAAATACTGAAGAAACTGAAATCATTGATCAGGAAAACACGGATCAGGGATAAGCCCTCACCGAACTATAGTTCCCTGGTACATATCTGATGTTTACACGCTGCCCACAATGTAAAACCGTCCATCAGCTT
>JAOUCZ010000151.1 GCA_029859505.1 Lysobacterales bacterium
GCGGTCTTGTTCAGTGCGGGCAATGTAGCAGGTCCTTTAGTGCCTTGAGCTTCCTTTTTGATGAATGGCCTTCAGGAGAGGCACATCGACCGGCTAGCGGACCGGATGCCACTTTACCCATACTTAACTCCGCCGTAAATAATGACACTGATAAAGACGACATTTCCTCCGAGAGCGGTAAACCGGATTCATCCCCTGTTAATCCCCGTCAACTCGCCTGGGTTCTGGCAACAGGCCTGCTGGCTCTTTTAACCCTTGCCCATATTGCATGGACATTTCGTCAGCCGTTACTGGAGAACCCCCGGGTTAGCAGCTGGATCAAACAAGGAGACTCTGTTGAAGCCGAACAGCAGGGCCTGCTGAAAGACCCTCAGAAAATACAGCTGGTCAGCCGCGACATGCATACGCACCCGACTCGATCAGGCATCCTTGTTTTAAGCCTTACCTTTGTAAGTCTCGCGCAACGAACCCAGGAGTTTCCTGATCTGGAAGTTACCCTGATGGATGCGGCCAACCAGCCGGTTGCGCAACGTCGTCTTCAGCCCGTGGACTATTTGCGCCCGGGGGCTGATGTCGAGACCGGACTCGCAGCGGACGTGTATCTACCGGTATTGCTTGAACTTGGAGATCCCGGTGACCAGGCGGTCGGTTTCGAAATACGATTTCTTTAACATTGCCGGCTGGTAAGCTTATCTGGTTACCGCTGTTTTCCTGATGAAAGTTCGCTATTCAACAACAATAATTTAGAGTTTCACCGCTCAAATATGTTAGTGTTTGCACGAGATATTCACCTGACAAATTCTAACTAATCGAAGACACCATGAACGCTGATTCACCACATACCATTCCCCTGAGACAACACGTACAAACCACCGTAAGCCAATACCTTCAGGATATGGGAAATACCGTTCCGGAAAACCTGTACCAGATGCTGTTGGCTGAAATCGAACCACCCCTGATCGAAGAAATTTTAAAACGCACCGGCGGAAACCAGTCAAGGGCTGCCGGCATGCTTGGAATTACCCGCAACACACTACGCACCAAGATACAGCGATACTCGATAAAGGTACCATCAAGTAAGATAATCCGGCCGGGCCGTTGAGCGTGATCGTACCCGGGTATCACCGGGTGCTCAGCACAAAGCCACGGTACAGACCCTTTTTCAAACACACAGAGCCCAACAATGCCTTCAACAAAAAAGTATGCGCTGATTAGCGTTTCCGACAAAACCGGCCTGGTAGATTTTGCTCGGCAATTACTGGATCTTGATTTTAATTTACTCAGCACCGGCGGTACGCAAACACTGCTGGCCCAAGAAGGTCTTGCGGTAACCGGTGTTAGCGACTTTACCGGGTTTTCCGAAATTATGGATGGCCGCGTCAAAACGCTGCACCCGCGTATTCATGGCGGTATTTTGGGCCGTTTGCAGGACGAGACGGTCATGCAGGAGAAGAACATTCCACCCATCGATCTGGTCGTCGTGAACCTGTATCCATTTGAAGCGGTTACAGCGGATCCCAATTGCAGTTTGAATCACGCCATTGAGAACATCGATATCGGCGGCCCTGCGATGGTGCGTGCAGCGGCCAAGAATAATGCCCGTGTTTCGGTCGTTGTTGACCCTGGTGACTATGATGAGATCGCAGCAGAATTACATGACGCCGGTTCGGTTTCTGCGGGCACACGATTTAAACTGGCAACAAAGGCCTTTGCCCATACTGCCCGCTATGACGGTCTTGTGGCAGCCTACCTCAGCAGCCGTAACGTCGACGGCGAATTGAGCCACATCCTCCCGGAATACATCACGCCACAGTTCCAAAGCAGACAGGAACTCCGTTACGGTGAAAACCCTCACCAGTCGGCCGCGTTTTATGTGGAGTCCGGTGTCGAGCCAGGCGGTATTGCTGCCGCTGCGCAAATCCAGGGCAAGGAACTTTCCTATAACAACATTAACGATGCTGATGCCGCTCAGGAGTGCGTCAGTCAATTCAGTCAGCAACCGGCCTGTGTCATTGTTAAGCACGCCAACCCTTGCGGCGTTGCGCTGGGTGATAATAATGTCGATGCCTATATGAAGGCATTTGACACTGATCCGGTATCCAGTTTTGGCGGCATTATTGCTTTCAATCAGCAGATTCACACCGAGGTGGCCAAGGTGATCACGGAAAAGCAATTTGTTGAGGTTGTCATTGCACCTGACTTCTCTGATGGTGCCCTGGCGATATTTACAGGCAAACCGAATGTTCGCTTGCTGCGTAGCAGTTCTCAACATAACAACGCCCCCGCCATGCACTATCAACGGGTATCAGGTGGACTACTGGTCCAACAAAAGGACGCTGACCGTATCGACCGGATAGATTGCCGTTGTGTCAGTGAGCGCGAGCCAACAGAACAGGAATGGCTTGATATGTTATTTGCCTGGAAAGTGGCCCGTATGGCCAAGTCCAACGCCATTGTTTACGCTGCCAATGGGCGTACACTCGGAGTGGGTGCAGGCCAGATGAGCCGTGTGGACTCAGCCCGGATTGCGCGTTGGAAAGCTGGCGATGCCGGGCTCGATCTGGCCGGTGCTGCGATGGCATCCGACGCATTTTTTCCATTCAGAGACGGTATTGATACCGCTGCTGAAGCTGGAATCAAGACGGTGATCCAGCCGGGCGGATCTATGCGTGATGATGAAGTTATCGCAGCAGCCAACGAGCACGGCATAGCAATGGTGTTTACAGGTGTGCGTCATTTTCGGCATTAGAAATCTCTCGAATCAATCAGGATATTGGGCTATTCAATGAAAGTACTTATTATCGGAAGCGGTGGTCGCGAACATGCCCTGGCATGGCGCGTTGCACAATCAGCACAAGTGGATACTGTCTACGTGGCACCCGGCAATGCCGGTAGCGGGCTTGAGAAAAAGGTAAAAAATGTGCCATTGGCCGGCGAAAAAATAAATGACTTGATCACCTTTGCCAGTGAACAACAAATCGACCTGACCATCGTTGGTCCCGAGGCACCACTGGTAGCAGGTATTGTTGACCGTTTTACGGCAGCCGGTCTGGCATGCTTCGGTCCCTCGGCTGCTGCTGCACAGCTTGAAGGCTCGAAGGCTTTCGCCAAGGACTTTATGGCCCGCAACGGCATTCCCACAGCGGCCTACGGAAGCTTCACCGATATTGAAGAGGCAATCACTTTTATCCATCAGCATGGCGCACCCATCGTCGTCAAGGCTGATGGTCTGGCCGCAGGCAAGGGTGTGATTATCGCCCAGAGCATCGAGGAGGCGGAATCAGCCGTAAAAGACATGCTTGCGGGCAATGCATTTGGTGAAGCCGGACACCGTGTCATCGTCGAGGAGTTTCTCACCGGTGAAGAGGCCAGCTTTATCGTCATGGCGGATGGTGAGCACATACTCCCACTGGCTACATCTCAGGATCACAAGGCAAGGGATGAGGGCGATCTTGGCCCCAACACCGGCGGGATGGGTGCCTATTCTCCCGCACCGGTTGTCACCAAAGAGCTGCACAAAACCGCCATGGACAGTGTCATTCGGCCGACCATTCGCGGCATGGCCGAGCAAGGCATGCCATTTACCGGTTTTCTATACGCCGGACTGATGATTTCACCTGCTGGTGAGACCAAGGTTCTCGAGTTCAACGTCCGTTTTGGCGATCCCGAAACTCAACCCATAATGATGCGTCTGCAATCCGACCTGGCAGATTTGTGCCTTGCTGCTGTCAATGGAAAACTGGACCAGGTGAATGCAAAGTGGGATCCACGACCTGCGCTGGGCGTGGTCATGGCGGCAGGCGGGTATCCCGAGAGTTATTCAAAGGGCCATGTGATATCGGGTCTGGATGTGGCAAACCGGGCCGAAACCCGGGTTTTCCACGCCGGTACCGAAATGAGTGATGGTCAGGTAGTTACCGCAGGTGGCAGGGTATTATGTGTCTGTGCGATGGCCGACAGCGTGTTGGATGCAGCGACAGCGGCCTACTCAGGCTGCGACAGAATCCATTGGGATGGTGCCTTTTTCAGACGTGACATAGGTCACCGGGCAATTGCAAGGGAAAAACCAGAAATTGCCGGCGGGGCCCGATAAAACATGGATGTATCCCACCTGCTGGATGAACTGAACGAAGCACAGCGAAAAGCTGTCACCACCGAATCAAAACATGCACTGGTACTGGCTGGAGCCGGGAGTGGTAAAACCCGTGTATTAATCCACCGGCTGGCCTGGCTGATACAGGTTGAGCACGTATCACCCCACAGCATCCTGGCCGTGACATTCACCAATAAAGCTGCCGGTGAAATGCGTGAACGTGCGCAGGACCTGTTACAGGTATCCACACGTTCTATGTGGATCGGAACATTTCATGGCATCGCACACCGCTTACTGCGAATGCACTGGCAGGAAGCCGGTCTTCCGGAAAACTTTCAGATACTGGATTCAGACGACCAGCACCGGATCATACGCCGCCTGATAAAGGAAGAAGGGCTGGATGAAGCCCATTGGCCGGCGAGACAGGCTCAATGGTATATCAACGCGCGTAAGGATGAAGGCCAGAGACCGGACGCTATTGAGCACATGGGTAACCCGATGACTGCCCAGTGGGTGCGAATCTATGAGCTTTACCAGGCCAGTTGCGACCGTGCCGGGCTGGTTGATTTTGCAGACCTGCTGCTCCGCGCACATGAACTGTGGTTGCATCACCCCTCACTGCTGGATCACTACCGCAGCCGTTTGAGTCACCTGCTGGTGGATGAGTTTCAGGACACCAACTCCATCCAGTATGCCTGGATACGTATGCTGGCCGGGGATGACGGCAGTGTACTGGTAGTGGGTGACGACGACCAGTCCATCTACGGTTGGCGTGGCGCACAGGTAGAAAATGTGCAGCACTTTCGCCGTGACTTCACGGATGTACAGGTCGTAAAGCTGGAACAGAATTATCGTTCGAGCGGGAATATTCTCGAAGCGGCCAATGCTTTAATCGCCAATAATGAAGACCGGATGGGTAAAAAGCTCTGGACCGCCGATGATAAAGGTGCACCTATCACGCTTTACTCAGCCTTCAATGAACAGGATGAGGCCCGCTTTGTCGTTGAACAGATAGAACAATGGCTGGGCAAGGGTCGTCGCGCCAATGAGGCCGCCATCGTTTACCGCACCAGCGCACAATCAAGACTGTTCGAAGAATATCTACTCAAGGCATCCATTGCCTATCGTGTATATGGCGGGCAACGATTTTTTGAACGGGCTGAGATCAAGGATGCACTGGCCTATCTGCGGCTGATCCAGAACCCGAATGACGATGCCGCACTCGAGCGCGTGATCAATACACCGACCCGTGGCATTGGCCAGAAGACCATTTCGATACTGCGTCTGCAGGCCCGCGAAAGCAGTTTACCCATGTGGCAGGCGGCACAGGAATGTGCACGGCAAAATCTACTGCCCGCGAGAGCTCTTACTGCCCTGCAGGTCTTTATGAGCCTGATAACTGATATGCGGGAGCGCATGCAAGACTTCACTCTTGGCAACCAGGTTCAGGGTGTCATAGAAGACAGCCAACTGGTGAGCCACTATGAAAAGGAGCCCACCGAGAAAATGGAGTCGCGGGTCGAAAACCTGCGCGAACTGGTCAATGCAGCGACGGCATTCGTTTTGCCTGTCGAGGATGCAGACGCGGGTATGGACGACCTGCAATCATTTCTCAGCCACGCGTCTTTGGAGGCCGGGGAAACCCAGGGTGAAGCCTGGGATGACTGCGTGCAGCTGATGACGCTGCACTCAGCCAAGGGCCTGGAATTTCCGATGGTGTTTATCGTGGGCTTGGAAGACGGGCTGTTCCCGCACCAACGCAGTGTCATGGAATCCGGCGGTCGTCTCGAAGAAGAGCGCAGGCTTTGCTATGTGGGTATTACACGTGCCCGTGAGCACCTGTGCCTCAGTCACGCCGAGGTCAGGCGTATGTTCGGTTCAGAAAGCCATTGCCGGCCATCACGGTTCCTGAATGAAATTCCATCGGAGCTGATACAGGAAATTCGGCCGCGAATGCAGGTCCAGCGCCCCTGGGTTGGAGCCAGGAGTCCGGAATATCCAAAGCCCTCCAGTATCAAGCAGGACTGGCCATTCAGCCTGGGAGAAACTGTCAGCCACAAGAAGTTCGGCAGCGGTACTGTCATCAGCTTCGAGGGTTCGGGCGAACACACCCGTGTACAGGTTAATTTTAACCATGCGGGAGCCAAATGGCTGGTGGTGGCCTATGCAAACCTGACCCGTTCATGAACGCAGTTCCTGTCAATATCCAACTGTCATGGGGAGCCCTGGAAGGTCTGCACTGGTCCCAGCCCGGGGCGCCAAAAGTATTGTGCCTACATGGTTGGCTGGACAATGCCGCATCGTTTGTTCCATTGGCACCGTTTCTAGAGGACTTTGATCTTCTGGCACTCGATTTCGCCGGTCACGGTTTCTCTTCGCACCGGCCGGAAAGTAGCCGCTACTATTTCACAGACTACCTGTTTGATGTCGATGCAGCGATGCATAAGTTGGGCTGGGAGCAATGTCATTTGCTTGGTCACTCGTTGGGAGGAGGCGTTGCCAGCTGTCTTGCAGCGGCCATGCCCGAACGAGTCAACCGCCTGGTGCTGTTGGATTCCCTGGGCATGCTGACTCTTCCTGCTGATCAGGCGGCACGTCAACTGCACCTGTCGATGATGTCCGTTCGTAAAGCCCGCAGTTTCCTGAGACCCTACGAGTCAGTCGAAGATGCCATGCAAGCCCGTCAGAGGAAGTCACCTCTATCCGATGATGCCGCACGTCTGCTTTGTCAACGCTCACTGGAACACACCGGGGATTACTACCAGTGGTGTACCGACCCAAATCTGAACTGGCGTTCACCACAATTACCGGGTGATGAGCAGGCACTGGACCTGCTGGCCGCAATCAGAGCTCCCACGCTGGTGATCACATCACCGGAGCTCATTAGTTATTTTGGCGAGGACATGGCGAATAGGCGTATCTCGGCCATCAGCAACTGCAAGCATGTCTCAAATGACGGACATCATCATTTCCACATGGAGCAAGCACAACAGGTAGCTGCCCATATCATTGAATTTTTACAACACGATCAAAGCCAGGGGGCTAATCATGTCGACAGTTAACACCCATATTCCCAACCGCGAACGATTGATTTTTGCACTTGATGTACCAAACCTTGAAGAAGCACAAACACTGATTTCCAGGCTGGGCGATTCAGTTGAGTTTTACAAACTTGGTCTGGAGGTGTTCTTATCCGGTCATTACTTTGAGCTCATGACGGAACTCAAGGGCCAGGGCAAAAAGATCTTCGCGGATTTGAAACTATTTGATATACCCGCGACCGTTGCTGCCGCCGTCCGGCAACTGGCTCTTCATGAGGTCGATTTCTGTACGGTACACGGCAACGACAGCATGCTCAAAGCTGCTGCCGAAGCCAAGGGCAACATGCAAATACTTGCCGTCACCGCACTGACCAGCCTGGACCAGGGTGACCTTGATGACCTGGGTTTTCAATGTGATGCGCGCACACTCGTTTTGTCACGTGCAAAACGAGCGCTGGCACTTGGCTGCGACGGTGTGGTTTCATCAGGCCTCGAGGTCAGCACCCTGCGTGAACATGCAGACCCCCGTTTGATCACGGTATGTCCCGGCATCCGGCCCATTCACAATGATGACGATCAGCAACGTGTCATGACACCTTACCAAGCCATTCGCGATGGTGCGGATACCTTGTTGTCGGCAGGCCGATTAGAACTGCCAGTGACCCCGCTGCAGCTGCAGAATCCATACAAACAGATATTGCCAAGGCGCTTTTGGAGCTCTGAATAGGGCAAAAAACTTTACTTTTAGAGCGATTAGTCGTACAAAGACACCCCCGACCATGTCGGATGGTGTTGACTTTTGTTAATGTTTCACATTACGATACGCCCATAACTAATTAATAGAAAAATAATTTTTAATTTTTTCAGTTTTACGATCCTCTCCGGCTCTGCCGGATTTTCCGGGCAGACCTCGTTGTCTAGCCCGGATTTTTTATGCGTGCTCGCAAATCCAAGCTAAAATAGCATGCTGACAAGCAAAACTTGAACCGATGGGTAAGCAAAACACAAAACTAAAATTGATGGACGAACTGAAACTACGATGGTTTCTGTTGCTGCGGGATATTCTCGCGCTTTGGGTCAAACCGCGCATCAAAACGGATCCCGATGGAAACACCGGCAGCAATGGTGACAGACCGGTCTGTTACGTCATGGATTCATATGCCTTGTCATCCGTATTGATTCTAGACAAGTACTGCGAAAAACAAAAACTGGCCCGCCCCTTGTTGTCTGTAGCCGATATTCCGGAGTGTCCAATCCGGTCCTATGCCGTACTGAAGAGACTTAAAGGCCTGTTGTTCCGCAGCCCGGACCCGCGAAGTCATTCCAAGATGCTGGAATTGATGATCGAAAAAAATTGGGCAAATCCGGAATTGG
>JAOUCZ010000292.1 GCA_029859505.1 Lysobacterales bacterium
CGGAGGAGCAACTGGCAGCAATTGAGTTTGAGGTGACGTTACCCGAATAAACCACTCCAGGGTTGCTAGTGTGCTGAGAAGCCGAACCATTGCGGGAAAAACACCAGGATGGCCAGCACGATCATTTGTAAAACAATGAAAGGTATTACACCTCTATAGATATCAGTCGTACGAATTTCGGGTGGCGCCACCCCTTTCAAATAGAACAGGCTGAAACCGAAGGGTGGGGTCAAAAATGAAGTTTGCAGATTCATTGCAACCAGGATGGCATACCAGATTGGGTTGATACCAAGACTGGCTGCGATCGGTGCAAGTATTGGCACGACGATGTAGGAAATCTCGACGAAATCAATAAAGAATCCCAATGCCATGATAATGGCCATGGAAAGAATCAGAAACCCCCATTTCTCACCAGGCAAACCCAGCATGAACTCTTCGACGATGTAGTCACCGCCGGTATAGGTGAAGACCATCGAGAAAGCGGTGGCACCGATCAGTATGGCGAATACCATGGCGGTGATTTTGACGGTCTCCAGCGAGCTTTGCCAAATCATCTTGATTGAAAAACGGCCATAGAGGGTTGCCAGCAAAATTGCACCAACACCACCAACGGACGAGGACTCTGTAGGAGTTGCAACGCCCGTCAATATAGAACCCAACACCAGGATGATCAGGACCAATGGCGGGATGACCGCCTTCAGAGCCTGGAAAACCTGTTGTCTTTTGGTGCCTTCCATCAACTCCAGCTTGATGGGTGGCGCCAGGTCCTCTTTCATCAGGGTGATGATGACGATATAGACAATGTAAAAAGCGACCAGGGTCAATCCCGGCCAGAGCGCAGCCTTGAACAGATCGCCAACAGGTTCCTGAAAGACATCACCCAGGATAATGAGAATAATGGACGGCGGAATGATCTGCCCGAGGGTTCCTGCAGCACAAATTGTTCCGGTGGCAAGTCGTTTGTCATAGTTGTACTTGAGCATGACCGGCAGGGAGATCACACCCATGGCGACCACGCTGGCCCCGACCACACCGGTGGATGCTGCCAGTAAGGCACCTACCATGATAGTTGAAATAGCGATGCCGCCGCGAACTTCACCAAACAAAAAACCCATCGATTCGAGCAGGCGTTCGGCCAGCTTGGATTTCTGCAGAACGATGCCCATGAATATGAAAAGCGGAATCGCCATCAGGATGGTGTTGTTCATGATCGACCAGATGCGGTGGGGCATCAGTGAGAATATTTCCGGTCCTTCGGCCAACAGCCCAAAGAAGACCGCAACGCCACCAAAAGTAAAAGCTACCGGAAAACCAACCAGCAACATCAGCAGGGCCACCGCGAACATGATCAGACCGGTCATGCCCGTGTCTCTTCCTGAAATTTACCTGTGGTCGGCAAGAGCCTCGCCCTGCACGGGATCAGAAGATTTATGGTCGGGTATCTACAGAATTTCATTCTCGATACTCCGTGGAGGTAGTTCTTCCAGGCCTCTGAAAACATTGATGTTATGAATTACAAACCCCGTCGCTGAGACAATCAAAAACACAAAGGAAGCAGGAATGACGAGTTTAATCAACCAGCGATAGGCCAGGCCACCCGGGTCACCGCTGATCTCACCGGAGGTAAATGCCTCAGACACATACCAGATCGAACCTTCTATCACCAGCACGCTCAGAGGCAGTAACAACAAAAGGGTGCCAACAATATTAACCACGGCTTTCCAGCGTGGTGAGAAGCGGTCATAAAGAATATCAACCCGCACATGGCCATCCTCTTTAAGTGCGTAGGCGATACCAAAGAGAAAGACCATTGCGAACAAATGCCACTCCATTTCCTGGAGGGCAATTGAACCGCTGCTGAAAAAGTAACGCATGATGGAATCGTAGAACACGTTTACCAGCATAAGCAGGTTAAGTATCCCAGCAATCCAGCCCATCAGGTCGGAGAAGCGATCAAAGAATTTTTCCAGCTTCAACAGCATAGAGGGCCTGATGAAACAACAGTAAATCCCCGGCCGAAGCCGGGAATCTGATCGGGTTTATTCAATGTTGTCCTTGAGATAGGCGTAGTCAGATATCTCGGTCCATTTGCGTGCCATTTTCATATAGGAGTTCTGTGAATCGAGAATCTCTTTGAAGGTTTCATTACTGGCAGCACTTTCAGCCAGCAGTTCGTCGTTGGCCTGCTTCATTGCACTGATGATATCGGGGGAGAATGTACGGACCTGGACTTCCGGGTACTCCTGCTCAATCGACGCCCAGTTGACTGCGCTCTCATGATAGGAGCGGGCGTACATATCATAGGAGGCATACTGCATGGCGATGGTCAGAATCTCTTGCAAGTGCCCGGGCAGGGCATCAAATTTTTCCTGGTTGACCAGGAACTGCAACTCGGTCGCGGGCTCATGCCAGCCGGTGTAGTAGTAAGGCGCGATCTTCTGAAAACCCATGTTGAGATCCAGTGACGGACCAACCCACTCAAGGGCATCGATGGTGCCCCGGTCAAGTGCTGTATAGAGTTCGCCGGGGGCGATGTTGGTCACGACCACGCCGAGCTTTGAGAGAATCTCGCCGGCAAAACCGGGAACGCGCATCTTAAGACCGTTAAAGTCATCTAGGGTATTGATTTCTTTGCGAAACCAGCCGCCCATCTGGTTACCCGTATTGCCACCGGGAAAGGAGTAGACACCGTGTTTGTCATAGACTTTTTTCATCAACTCCATACCGCCGCCATAATAGAACCAGGCGTACTGCTCAGGTGCAATCATACCGAAGGGCATGGTGGTGAAGAACATGGTATTGATGTCCTTGCCCTTCCAGTAGTAGGAGCCCGAATGCCCCATTTCGTACTGGCCTGCCTTGACCATGTCGAGTATTCCAAATGCCGCTTTGTGCTTGTTGGCAGAGTCGATACGAATCTCCATTTCACCGTTTGACATGGTATTGACCATGTCTGCCATCTTGATCACGGCATCGCCGAAGATGGGAAAGCCGGTCCCCCAGGTTTGTGCCAGCTTCCAAACAACGGGTTCTTTCTTGACTGCTTCGGCTTTCTGAGCTTCAGGTGTTGCCGCCTGTTGCTTTTCGCCACAGGCTGGCAGGCTAATAAACGCGACCAGTGCCAGGAGGCCGGTAAGCAGTTTCATGGAGTGCATTAGCTGTTTCATTTCAATGTTCCTTGTGTGCAGAGGGGTTTTATCGCGCTGGACTGTGAGTTCGGGCCCACGCTTTATGATGCGTCTGTATACCCATGACAACTATTGTCCCAAACATCGGGGTTGTCAATATCACCTTTGGTCGTATGCCACAAACCGGCGGCATGATGCCGCCGGTTCTCACTTTGTTTACGGTTTAACCACCAAAGTTGTACACGTAACGCACACCAAACTCACTCAGGTCATTATTGAGAATGATCAGCACGTAATCGGTGGGCAGAAGACGTGCGTTATCGTACTTTTCATTGGTCACGTTACGGCCATATAAGGACAGGGACCAGCGGCCATCCGGCTCGGTGTAAGTCACGTCGAAATTAATCAGGTCACGACTGCTAATCTGCGTAAAACGAGCAGGGTCACTACTGGGCTCGCCGTACATTTTGGCGCGGTAGGACCAGTCCGCCCTGAACAGCACTTCGCCACCGTTATCAAGATCCATGACGTACTGTGGACTGACAGACGCAGTCCACTTGGGTGTCAGGGGAGCGACCGCGTAAGGATTGTCGTTGTCCACGTCTGCATCGATATAACCCAGGGTGGTGTACAGGGCGAAGCCGTTGCCCGGCGCCCAGGTGCTTTCCCACTCAACGCCCTTGGAGGTTTGATCGACGATGACATTGACGGTATTAAACCCACCGCCTGTAGATTCACTGATCTGGTAGGGCAGGTCAGAATAGTCTGTGTAGAAAAAGGCGATGCTCATCTGCAGCGTATCGGTGGGTGAGCCCTTGATACCGACTTCATAGTTGGTGGCGGTTACGTTGTCATTGGCTTCGAAACAGTTTGGCCGGCTGACGTTGCCCGGTTGGGTGAAATCGAGACTGCCAAACAGGCAATAGGGCCGCGGTGGATACTGGCCGGACTGATACCCGTTCTGAATGGTACCGTACAGATTCATGCGATCGTTCATCTCCCAGACTGCAGCAATTTCCCAGCTGGTTTCATTCCAGTCACGGCTATTGGATTCCTCGATCAAACTGTTATTGATGTTGACATAGGCGTCCTTGTCGTCTTTGGTGTATCGCAAACCGCCCGACAGTCGCAGGGTTTCAGTGGCCTGGAACCCGACGTTGGCGTAGATGGCCTTGCTCTTGGCTTTCTGGCCCAGCGTAAATGTGCCCGGATCACCGGCGAAGATGGCGGGGTTCTGATTGTTGGCGCCTTTTTCTTTGAACCAGTAAAGGCCGGAAACAAAGTCCCAGCTGCCAAAATCTCCGAGGAACTGAAGCTCAGCCGATTGCTGATCGGCCCAGCCCGTTTCCGGATAGGTGAAAAGCGTCTCTGCAACACTGTCA